>MGSR01000082.1:5257-5778 GCA_001798565.1 Deltaproteobacteria bacterium RIFCSPLOWO2_12_FULL_60_16 | reverse complement strand
CGCCGGTAGAGCGGAAATCCGTCCCGGGCGAGCGCGATGGCGTCGGCGGCGAGCCGCCCGAGTTCCAGGCTGCCGAATCTCCCGTGCAGCTCCATCCAACCGTCGATCGCCCCGGGCACCGCGATGCTGAGCGGTCCATCGCCGGGGATCCTGGCAAGACCCTGCTCACGAAAAAAATCTATGGTGGCCTTTTTCGGCGCTGGTCCGCTGGCGTTCAACGCCTCGACCTTGTCGCCCTTTCTCATGTACACCAGGGCGAAGAGATCTCCGCCCGGCCCCGATGTCTCCGGAGTCACCACCGTCAGGGCGAGAGAAGTCGCCAGCGCCGCGTCCACCGCGTTGCCGCCGTCCTGGAGGACCCGGACGCCGGCCAGGGAGGCCAGGTAATGGCCCGACGAGACCATGCCGTGGCTTCCCATGACCACGGGTCTTGCCGCTGCGCCGAAGTTCATGCCGGGCCCAACCCTAAGATCGCCGCGGCATTGCCGCCCAGGATCTGCGCTTTTTCTTCCTTTCCGAGA
>MGSR01000082.1:0-5232 GCA_001798565.1 Deltaproteobacteria bacterium RIFCSPLOWO2_12_FULL_60_16 | reverse complement strand
TGTTCCTGACCAACAGGCAGCCCTCCTCCGGACCGTAGGGATAGTTCGTTCCCAAAACCATCCGATCCGCCCCGAAAAAGTCGAGAACGCACCGGAGCGTGGACGACGGATGATCCGCCGTATCCACGTAAAACCTTTTGAAAGAGTCGAGCGGGTTTTCTTTGAGGCCGTATCTTTGGCGAATCTCCTCGGTCCTGCCGGCATAGATGTTCGTCGCCCTCTGGGCGAAGAACGGCAGCACCCCCCCGACATCCGCCACTACGAAGTGAATCTCCGGAAACCGCTCCAGGACTCGACCATAGATCAGACGCGTCATCGCCACCGTAGCGTCAAAGGCCCAGCCGAAGATCAAAATGGGCATGATGTCCAGGCCGACGGCCTGGGTCGCCAGAGGGGCCGTGGGATGGAGGTAGACGGGAAGCCTGCGCTGAGCGAGCCGCTCATAAATCGGAAACAGCCCCTCGTTGTCCAGCGCCCTTCCGTCCAGGTTGGTATAACACCCGAAGCCCTTGAGCCCCAACTCGTCAACCGCCCGCTCTATCTCCTCGATAGAAGCGCGCACCGAAGAGCTGGGCAGGGTAAAAAGTCCGGCGAAGCGCCGGGGATATTTCTTGCAGAGGCGCGCTATCGCCTCATTGGCCTTCTTTGCCAAAGGAAGCGCCTCGTCCGGCCGAAACCGGTCGGCGCCCGGCGCCGGCACGCTCAACACCTGCACGTCAATACCGAGGCGGTCCATGTGCTCGATCCTGCGCTCGGGGTCGCGCCCGTGAAATGTCGCCGTGTTGATGCGGCAGCCTAGCTGCTTGTCGTAAAAATAGCTCATGCCGCTGTGCGGATCCGGGGCCTCCAGGACCACGTTGCCCTGCAGGCGCGCCATCTCCGCCAGATACTCTTCGGGAAAGAGGTGGGCTTGGAAATCGATCACCATTTTTCAAAGTCCATACAGGGCTCTGGGGTTGTCGTCCAGTATCTTGTTGATGACGCCGGGACTCACCTCGCCCTGGCGCTTCAAGTTCCGCAGCGCCTCGAGCTCGCTGGCCGTGTCCGCGTGGCCGTAGTCGGAGCCTATCACCAGGTTGCCGTCTCCGGCATACTTGAGGACGTACGGCAAGTCATCATCGGTCTGGCACGCCACGTAGATCCTGCTCTGCCTCAGGAGATCCTCCCGCAAGGGACGGCCCTTCCTCCCGAAGCGCCTGGCCAGATCGTGGATCGCATAGGGCAGCCACTGGGCGCTGACCTCGACAAAGGCCAGCTTGAGTCTCGGAAATTTCTCCGGGATTCCTTCGTAGACGAGCGAGTGAAACGCGCCGACCACCGCGAGCTTGAACTTAGAGAAGCCGCATTCGCGCGCAAAAAAATCATGGACCGTGAAGCTCCCCGTGGCCGAGTGGACGCACACCGGCATATCCAGGCGGCTCGCCTCCTCGTAGAGGGGATAGAAATAGGGATCGCTCAAGCGCCGCTCGCCTTCCAGGCCGCGAATGAAGATCCCGCAGGCGCCGTTGTCCCTGCCGAAACGGGCCTCGGCCACCGCCTGATCCATATTGAGAAGCGGGGTGGCGACAACCCAGCGAAGCCTCCCTCTTCCCTGCCTCCAGATGTCGGCGAGCCAACGGTTGTAGCTCCGATACAGCGCGGTCTCGATCTGCGGATTGTTCGTAAAGGGGCGTAAAAAAACTGTGGGATAGAGGACCTGGACGGTCACATCGAGCTCGTCCATATGCCTTATCCTGGCCGCTATGTCCTCCATCTCCCGCGATTCCTTTGGAGTGTCGCCGCCGACGTTTCGCGCCTTCGGGTGCAGCCTGCCGTCGATCAGCCAGCATTCACCGCCGCTCTCTTCGACGTCGGGCGTGGCGACGATTTGCGGCCTGAACTCGCGCTCGGCGGCCGGCAGGTAGTCCCATGTCCGCTCGGTCTCCAAGACGTGGGCGTCCGCGTCGATCGTAGCCATTTACGCCTTGCCGTGCGCCTCGGCCGCGGCCTTGGCCTCTTTGATCACCCTTTCGGCGAGATGGGGCGGCACCTCCTCGTAGCGGGCGAACTCCATGTGGAATCCTCCCCGGCCGCTGGTCATCGAGTGCAGATCCTGGGCGTATTTCAGCACCTCGGCCATCGGCACTTGAGCCTTGATCGTTTGCGCGTGCCCTTTGGTCTCCATCCCGAGCACCTTGCCGCGCCTGCTGTTCAAATCCCCGATCACATCTCCCATGCATTCATCCGGCACGGTTATCTCCATGTGCATGACCGGCTCGAGGATCACCGGCCTGGCCTTCTCGACTGCGATCTTGAATCCCATGGAACCGGCGATCTTGAACGCCATGTCGGAGGAGTCCACGTCGTGGTAAGAGCCGTCGTAAAGCGTGACGCGCACGTCGACCATGGGATAGCCGGCCGAGTGGCCCTCCGCCATCGCCTCTCTGATCCCTTTCTCCACCGAGGGGATGTAATTGCGCGGGATAGCGCCGCCGACGATGTCGTCGACGAACTCAAATCCCTTGCCGCGCGGCATCGGCTCGATTTTTATCCAGGTATCTCCGTACTGCCCCCTTCCTCCCGATTGCTTTTTATACTTGCCCTGCGCGCTGGCGCTGGTCTTGATGGTCTCCTTGTACGGGACTTTGGGCGCCTTGAGCTCCACCTCCGCGCCGTACTTTCGCTTGAGCTTCTCGACCAGCACCTCGATGTGCAGCTGCCCCATGCCCGCAAGGATAAACTCTCTGGTCTGCGGATCGCGGTGCATCTCGATAGTGGGATCCTCCTCCATCATCCGGTGCAGCCCCTGCGGCACCTTTTCCTCGTCGGCCTTGGTCTTCGGCTCCAAGGCGAAGGAGACGAGCGGCGTAAATCGCGCCAGCCCGTCGAACTGGATCGGCGCCCGCTCCTCGCACAGCGTGTCCCCCGAGGCGACGTCCTTCAGTTTTGCCGCCGCCACGATCTCGCCCGCGTAGGCCTCGCGCACCGGCTCCTGCTTCTTCCCTTCCAGTCTCAAAAGCTGGCCGATCTTCTCCTTGGTCTGCTTATTGGGATGGTAGGCCGTCATGTCCGTGGCGATCTTGCCCGAGATGACCTCCATGACGGAAAGTTTTCCCGCGAACGGGTCGATGATGGTTTTGAAGACATAGGCCGCCAGCGGACCGCCCGGATCACGCTTGCGCCGTTCCGCTTCCCCGGTCACCGGGTTTTTGCCCTCGGCCTCGCCTCGATCGGGGGGAGAAGGGAGATAGTCGATAATGGCGTCGAGGAGCTGCGCCACCCCGATCTGCCGCAGGGCCGAGCCGAAGAAAACAGGATAGAGTTTACCGCTCACCGTCCCGGCGCGGATGCCCTTCTTGAGATCCTCAAGGGAAAGGTCCTGGCTCTCGAGATATTTCTCGAGCAGCGCGTCGTCCGTTTCAGCCACGCTCTCGAGCAATTGGATACGCATCTCCTGAGCGCTCTTTTTCAAATCTTCCGGGATCTCGCATGGCGAGAACTTGCCGCTGTCTCCTTCGAAGACAAACGCCTTCATGAGCAAGAGATCCACGACCCCCTTGAAGCCCTCCTCGGCCCCCAGCGGGAGCTGGAGGAAGACGCCTTTGGCCTCCAGCCCGTTAAAGATCCCCTCTATGGCCTCCCGGATATTGGATTTTTCGCGCTCCATCTTGCCGACAAAGACCAGGCGGCTTAGCGCGCATTCGTTGGCGCGGCTCCACAGCCTCTCGCTCTCGACCCTGAGCCCGGCCGAGGGATTGAAGACAAAGACCGCCCCGCTCATGGCGCGTATGCAATTGATGCTGTCGGGCAGGAAGGCCGCGTAACCGGGGGTATCCGCCAGCGTCACGCGGGTCTTTTTCCACGACAACGAGTGAAACGACGTGGAGAGAGATATGCGCCGCCGGATTTCCTCGGGCTCGAAATCGAAAACCGATGTCCCATCCTCCACCCGTCCCATCCGCTGGCTTACCCCTCCGGCGAACAGCATAGCCTCGCCCAACGACGTCTTGCCCGTGCCGCCGTGACCCAGGATGCCGATGTTGCGCAGCTTGTCTATCTCGACCATGTCGCGCCTTCCCCCATCTCCTATTTTGGATTTTGGATTGTCGATTTTGGATTCTAACTACATGTAAAATTCCCTTTAACCCTACATACCTCGGTTTATTTCCGCATGCTCTTCTTCAGTTCCTGCGCTGAGTTTCTCTCGTGAATGATCCGCAGCCCGTCAAGGGTGAGAAACTCATCCACCTCTCCTATCACGGATGACTCGGGGGCTATCAACGGGGCCAGCCCGCCGGTCGCGATCACTTTGACCTTAACCCGATTCTCTTTCTGAATGCGCCGCACGATGCCGTCCACCAGCCCGACGTAGCCGTAAAAAATCCCCGACTGGATCGAGTGGACCGTGTTCTTGCCGACGACCTCCTTCGGCTTCACGATCTCCACCCGCGGCAGCTTCGACGCCCTCTGAAACAGCGCCTCCACCGAGATGAGCAAACCCGGGGCGATGGAGCCGCCCAGGTATTCCCCTTTTTTGGAGATAAAGTCAAACGTGGTGGCGGTGCCGAAATCCACCACGATGCAGGAATCGTGGTACTTCTCGTAGGCCGCGACGCCGTTGACGATGCGGTCCGCCCCCACGTCCTTGGGGTTGTCGTAGAGTATGGGCATGCCGGTCTTGACACCGGGCCCGACCATCACCGGGCTCAGGCCAAAAAACTTCTCGCCCAACTCCTGGGTCATGCCGAGCATCGGCGGGACCACGCAGGAGGCTATGATGGAGTGGATTTGCTCTCGCCGGATGCCCGCGGAAGAGACCAGGTGGGAGATGAGCACGCCGTACTCGTCGGCCGTCTGCTCCGGCTGGGTCAGCAGCCGCCAATGGGTGATGAGCTTTTTCCCCTCATACACCCCCAACACGATATTGGTATTGCCTATATCGATAGCCAGAAGCATCACTCACCGTCCGGGTTCCAGAGGTATCACATCTCCGGCGACGATTCGCTGCTGCATTCCCCTGTCGTCTTGGACGAGCAAGGCGCCGTCGCCGTCGATCCCTATCGCCCTTCCTTCCACGGCCTGATCCATCATCTCGACCTTCACCCGCTTGCCCTGCAAACGAAAGAAGCCGGACCAGCGCGCCGCCATGAATGGAAAGCCGCGCCCTTCCAGATCTCCATAGCACCGGTCCAGGCTGCGAATCAATTGCAGCGCAAGGACCGTCCGGTCCACCGGCGCGCCGGAGAGCGTCAT
>MGSR01000081.1 GCA_001798565.1 Deltaproteobacteria bacterium RIFCSPLOWO2_12_FULL_60_16 | reverse complement strand
GCACGCGCCCGTAGCTCAACTGGACAGAGCATCAGACTTCGGATCTGAGGGTTGGGGGTTCAAGTCCCTCCGGGCGCGCCAGATTTTTCGGCAAGCTACCGAATATCAGCGCGGCGGGAGCGGGCCGGATTCGGCCAGCTTCTTATAGAGCGCGATCACCTCGGCCTCGCGCGGCAGCTCCTTGACCGCCCTCTCCACATCCTCTCCGTTGATCGGGGTGGGCTCTCTGCCCATCAGCTTCCTGAAATCCTCGTGGAACCCCGGGTCTTTGAACGCCTTCGCCATTGCCTCGCGCAGGATCTGCACCAGCTCCTTGGGAGTCCCGGGCGGGAGATGAAGCGGCCAGCGGGGATACTGAAAGGCGCGGAACAGATCGATGACCTTGCGCTCGGTGTCGGTTTTCGTGAAGCGCTCGAGATCGGGGAGATTGGCGAAGCGGGCGTCGGATTTGCCTTTGGGATTCATGATGGTGGCGTGGAAGTGGAGCTTTTCCGCGATATCCTTCCGCAGCAGGGTGTCCACGTTGCTGGTGGTCCTGGCATCGACTTCGGCGTTCGCCATGGCGATGTCCAGCTCGGGATCCGTAAAGCCCACCACAAATCTCGGCTCTTTAAGCTCGAGCACGCGGGCGAAAAGCCGCCCGGTAACGTAGACGGAATGGCCGACCGCGTGCGCCCCGATGCGAATCCCCGAGGCGCGCCGGAGCTTTTCCAGGCTGTCGAGGCCGGCCTCCTTCCGGCTGAAGAATATGTAGGGGTTGCCGATCTCGGTCGAGCCCAGCCAGATGAATTTGTCGATGTTGTAATTGGACCCCGGCAGACCGAGGATCGGCCCCGGGATCACGCCGCCGCCCGCCGAGCCGATGGTGAGACCGTCGGGCTTGGCCCGGTAAAGCTGGTTCGCGGCCTTTCTCCCCGCGGCCCCGGTGGCAAATTCGAGCGCGACGTGGGGGTTTCCTGGAATATATTTCTTCAGATAGGTCGCCAGCGGCCTCACCTGAAACTCTCCCGAGCCGCCCGGACCGCCGCCGCGGATGATGGCGATGGTCTTGCCCTCGTAGTAGGGGGACTGGGAGAGGGCGCGGTCGGGAACAAGCCAGGCGCCGGCGATTCCCAAGGCCAGCATCCACGCGGGGAGCGATCTGGTTTTGCAGCTCATACATGCACCTCCGTTTAGCGCCGTCGCCACGGCGGCGAAAGCGGCTCTACACTACCTTTGCCGCCCCGCCGCCTGCAACCCTTTATGGTAGAAATTTTCAATTGAAGTGATATTACGATTTCGATGCGCCGACCTCGAAGGCGCAAGGAGGTTTGCATGAGCAGAAGTCCGGGACCGATCAATCTCTTCGAATTTGAGGCCCTCGCCAGGAAGCGCCTGCCTAAAAAGGAATACGACTACATCGCCGGGGGCGCGACCGACGAGCTCAGCGTGGAGCGGAACCGCCGCGCCTACGAGTCCTGGGCCTTGCGCCCGAGGGTGCTGAGGAACGTGAGCGCCCTGGACCTCTCCACCACCGTGCTGGGGAAGAAGGTGAGCCTGCCGGTTCTTCTGGCGCCCTGCGGCGGGCATAAGAAGGCGCACCCCGAGGGGGAAATCGCCACTTATCGGGCGGCGGCGGCCGCCGGGACCATCCTGGCGGTCAGCGCCAATGCCAGCACTTCCTTTGAGGCATTGGCCAGGGCGGCCGCGGGCCGTCTGTGGCTCCAGTTCTATCCCTTCCGCGACCGGGAGATGACGAAAAGCTGGCTCAGGCGCGCGCAAGAGGCCGGCTATGAGGCGGTCTGTATCACTCTGGACTCCGTCTGGCCGTCCAAGCGGGAGCGCAACATCCGCAACAACTATAAACAACTCCGGGGCGTCAACTATCCAAAGGCGGCTCCGGGAAAAAGTCCGGTGCGGGGGGGAGGAGACCCTGCGGCCACCTGGAAAGATTTGGAGTGGATAAAATCACAGACCGAACTTCCCGTAGTCGCCAAAGGAATCATGACCGGCGAGGACGCCGAGCTCTGCGCCGAGGCCGGCGCCGATGCCATTATCGTCTCCAACCACGGCGGCCGCCATCTCGACAACACCCTGGCGACGGTCGAGGTGCTCTCCGAGGCCGTGGCCGCAGCCAAAGGGCGGGTGGAGATTCTGCTCGATGGAGGCGTCCGGCGCGGCGCCGACGTGGTGAAGGCGCTGGCATTGGGGGCCAGGGCCGTCTTCATCGGCCGTCCGCTCTTTTGGGGCCTCGCCGTGGACGGCCAGCAAGGCGTCGCCCGGGTGTTGGAGATTCTCCGCGAGGAGATCGAGATCACCATGGCCAAGTGCGGCAGGTCTACCGTCGCGAGCATCGATTCCACCGTGGTGGTCAAGGCGCCGCCCTTATGAAGAGGGTATCTTATAAGGGCCATGCGATCGAGCTGGCCTCTCATCGGCTGCGATCGGGGGGATGGGTTGCCCGCGCGACCGTGATCCTCCACGAAGCGAATAGCGTTAAAATGGTCCCTGTCTTCGGCCGGCGCCGGGCGACCTTCGATTCCCGGCGAGAGGCCGACGCCTATGCCCTGGAGCTGGCGCGGTTGTGGGTGGAGGGGAGAATCTGGGGCGCAAACGGCCACGGATAGCAACAGGCGGAAGGCGGGAGGCAACAGGCCCGCTCGCTCCGACGCGCCGCTCTGTGGCGCAAGGCTCGATGTGTGATCGGGAAGAAAGGACCTCAGTCAAGCTTCGGCTGCGGGCCGGGGCGGATTCCCGCGATATCCGGATCTTCACCATCCGTCCGCGGCTCGGCCGTCGCCTTTTCTTCCCTGCGCTGGAGGCGGCGCAGCGCCTTTTCCTTCTGCCTGGTCTGGCGCGCCATCTCTTTTTGGCGTTTTTTAAATGTCTCGCTTGCCATACTCAATACTCTAGCATATACAGCGGATAACGCGAACCGTTTTTCGCAGCGGCGTGGGACCGCATAACCGCGCACAGGAGAGACAGATATGCAGCAGGAGAATAGCCAGAAAAAGTTGGCTGTGCTGATCGACGCGGACAACAGTCCGCCTGCGATCATAGACGCATTGCTGGCGGAAATTGCCAAGTATGGCATCGCGAGCGTCAGGCGCATATACGGTGATTGGACCACCCCTAATTTGCGGGGATGGAAGGATGTTCTATTGGAACAGGCTATCCAGCCGATCCAACAGTTCCGATATACCGTCGGAAAAAACGCGACGGACAGCGCGCTGATCATTGATGCGATGGATTTGCTGTATACGGAGAAGCTTGACGGCTTCTGCATCGTGTCGAGCGATAGCGACTTTACGCGCCTGGCGTCGAGAATTCGCGAGGCCGGCCTTATCGTGTACGGCTTTGGTGAAAAAAAGACTCCCAAGGCCTTTGTGGGCGCCTGCGATAAGTTCGTCTATACGGAAATACTGCGCGAGGATGAGCCGACGGGCCCGCGAGGAAAGAAGACCACCGACCTGAACCAGGATACAACGCTGGTCAATCTGTTGAGAAACGCCGTTGAATACTCCGCGAGCGACGACGGGTGGGCGTATCTGGGCCTGATAGGCCAGCACATCGCGAATCAGGCTCCTGAGTTTGATCCTCGCAACTACGGCTACAAGAAGCTCGGCGACCTGGTCAGAGCAACTCAGCTGTTCGATGTGGATGAACGGCGTTCCGCCGATGCACCGGGGATATCGGTGTATGTGCGCGATAAACGAAAGAAGCAATCGACAACTACAGCTTGAGGGCCGTTCCCTCCAGCGGCTCTCTCATTCAGGCGCGGAGCCATAATGAGGTAGAGGAAAAGGGGAAAACCTTGCAACCTTTCCGCTTCTGCTGTAAAGGATATGGATAATATGGACGCGAAGAAACGCGTGCTCCTCGCGGAAGACCACCCCGGGACCATGGAGGTGATGCAAACGGAACTCGAGGTCCTGGGCTACGAGGTGGTGCTCGCGCAGGACGGGCAGGAGGCGGTGGAAAAGGCCGCCACGGAGACGCCCGATCTGATTGTCATGGACATCATCATGCCGAAGCTGGACGGCTTTCAGGCCACCGCCCGCATACGAGAGAATCCCAGGACCAAGGATATTCCGATACTGGCGGCGACAGCGCTGGCCAGGCCGGGGGATAGAGAGAAGTGCCTGGAGAGCGGGTGCGACGGCTATATCGCAAAACCGTTCACCCACAGGCAGCTTGGCGCGGCCATCGATCGGCTGTTCGAGACTCGGGAATAGGGGCTCTGCAAGGACTGTTCTCTCGTCACGCTGGATTCCGCTAAAATTTACCCGCCCAACGCACCCGCCGGCTGCCGCGAACGGCGACGGGAAGGGGAGGAACATGCGCCAGTTTGAATACCGCATCCTGCGCGCCAACGATGTGTCGGAAGGCACGCTGGACGAGCTTGGAGGCGAGGGCTGGGAGTTGGTCTGTTCCACCCAGAGCATAGTTTACGGGAGCTGCCTCGTCCTCAAGAGGGAAAAGAGCGGCCTACCCGACGACGCCTGAGAGCGGTGACCATGGAGGTCGTGGCGGCGCTGATCTGCCGGCGGGGCCGGCTCTTGGTGTGCCAGCGGAGCGACGCCGGCTCTTTCCCTCTGAAGTGGGAATTTCCCGGGGGAAAAGTGAAAACCGGGGAGGGGCATGCGGCGGCGCTCATGCGGGAGCTTCGGGAAGAGCTGGGAATCGAGGTCCGATCCGCCGCCGAGGTCGCGCGCCACAAGCACGGCTATCCCGACGGCACCGAGGTGGAACTGCGATTCTATCGCGTTGACGACTATGACGGGACGGCGGAGAATCGGGTATTTCAAAAGATCGTGTGGGTGGAGATCGAAAGGCTCCGCGAGATCGACTTCCTGGAAGGGGACTTGCCGCTGGTCGAGAAATTGACGCGCCGGGAGCTGATTGTTTAGGGCATGCGCTCCATCGTCCTCGCGCTCCTCGGCTCGCTCTGCTTCGCCTTTTCCAATGTCGCCATCCATCGCGGCCTGCAGGGGACGGACTATTTCACCGGGCTGCTGGTGAACCTGGCATCCAATGCCGCTTTGCTCTGGATATTTCTCGCCTTTACTTCTGAAAGAGCGGAGATCTGGGTTCCGGTCAATTTCATCTTCCTCGGCGTGGGTCTCGTGGTGCCGGGTCTGGCGCGCTACTTTATCTTCAAGGGGATGGAGCGCCTGGGCTCTTCGATCTCCTCCGTGCTTCTCAACTCGGCCCCGCTGTTTGCGATTCTATTCGCCCTTTTCTTTCTCGAAGAGATCCCGACGCTGACGAATCTCGCCGGCGCCCTATTTATCGTGGGCGGCATCGTCTCACTCTCCTGGAAGGGGGAGAGCAGGACCTGGCGCACCGCGGACCTGGGATTTCCCCTGGCGGCGGCCTTTCTCTTTGCCCTTCGGGACAACCTTGTGCGGTTCGGCCTGCTTATCATTCAATCTCCGATCCTGGGCGCGAGCATCGCCGCGACCACTTCCGCCGTAACCATGGGAGCGGTCTACCTCACCGGCGAGTCGCGCCGGAACTGGGAGGGGGCCAGCGGCAAGGGGCTGTGGCATTTTTTCGTCTCCGGCTTTCTTAATTTTCTTTCCTACGTTTTTATGTATACTGCCCTGGCCCTCGACCGCGTTTCCATCGTTTCTCCCCTGGTCAACTCCTCCTCCCTCTTTCTCCTGCCCATCGCCCACTTTATGCTGCGGGACGTGGAACAGATCACCGCCCGCAAGATCTACGCGGCGGGGATGGTCCTCTTCGGGGTCTTCCTGATTTCCTGGGA
>MGSR01000080.1 GCA_001798565.1 Deltaproteobacteria bacterium RIFCSPLOWO2_12_FULL_60_16 | reverse complement strand
GATTCGTCCTTGGATGCGCAGGCGGCCGGCCGCGCTTCCCTGCCAACGCAGGCTTGGAGCGAGCAGACCGCGAATCGCTTGGAGCGGGAGGGCCGGGCGGTAATAGGCCCAGAGGAGACTCGCCGGCAACCGCTCCACGCTCCCCTCCGCATCCCACCACGCCTGCCGCAGTTCGGAGCTGCCCGCCGGAAAAAGCACTCTCCCTTTCGATGTCAGCCGGATACCCCCGGCGTCGCCTTCTCCCTCGAACGCAGCTCTCAGTCCGAACTCGAGCGCCAGGCCTTCCCCGTCCGCAGTCCCGGCCTTCAGGTCCGCCTTCGGCCGGGCCAGCTCCCCCGCCTGAATGCGCTTGAGGTTGACATCCACCTCCCGCAAATGAGTCACTGCGGCTCCTGCCTCCGCCCGTTGCCCGATAAAAAGCATCTCCCCCTTCTCAACCTTGACTTCGCGCAGGTCCAGCGTGAATCGATCTTCGCTCTGGACCGCAACGGGGAAATACGCCAGTAAGCCGGACAGCGAGGCCCTTCCCTGCTCGTCCCGCTCGATCCGCACTGTCGGACGAAGAAGACGGACCTCGTCAAAGACCATGCGGCGCTCCAAGAGCGGCAGCAGCGCCATCCGCACCACGGCCTTCTGGGCCGTGACTACCGGCCGTTCGCTCTCCGGCTCCATCAGCACGAGATCGGAAAAGGAGATCCCCAGGGCCTTGCCCATCTCCAGCTCGGCTTCGCCCACGCTGACCCTGAGACGCGTCTGCCTTTCGATTTCGCTCACCAGGAAACGGCGCAGATCGCCGATCTGAACAAAGCGGTAGAAGGCGATAAGCACGACGGCTAGAATGGCGACCAGGGCCGCGCTCAGCAGGGCGATGACTTTCAAGAGTTTCTTCACGGCAAAAGGCTTTCAGCGATCAGCTCTCTGCCAGTGAGTTCCGGAAGGCCGCGACTTGGACTCCGGCTGACGGCTGACAGCTGAAGGCTTGGATTTACCGATGCTAAAGGAACTTCGTCCGAGGCGCAAGCCGAGGTTGCACTTTGCCTTGACAGGGTCCGGCTAACTTGCTACAGGTTTCAACTTGTACTGTCGGGCAGCAGAAGAGCGCTCTGAGGAGGGGGCTTTATGATGTTACTGGAAAGAGAAGAGGATCTGCTAAACAGCAGGGAAGTTGCCAGGATCCTGGATCTCAGCCCTGACACGGTCAATGAGTTTGCGCGCAAGAACATATTGCCCGGCTTCAAGAAGGGAAAGCAATGGCGTTTTCGCAAGAGGGATATCTCCCTCTTTAACAAGAAGCAGACACGGGAGATCCGAGGGGTCGCCTGAAAACTCCCCGCCAGCATGAGCATCTAGGCTTGAGGTTCGCATCATGGGCGAAATAGAGGCGCATGAAAGCAAGCTCTACTCGGAGTTCGCACCGCTGTACGATAAGGTTTTCGGCAAGATCTTCTACTCTCGTCTGAGACAGGTCATCCACGATCTCAATATCCCGCGCGGAGCCCGAGTGCTGGAAGTCGGCGCCGGCACCGGGACCTCGTTTCCCGCCTATCCCCGCCACTGCGAAGTGATCGGCATCGACCTGGCGCCTGACATGCTGGCGCGCGCCCAGGAGAAGATCGAGGAGAACGGTTGGGCTCACCTGCGGGTCTTAGAAATGGACGCGCTCAATCTCGACTTTCCGGATGACAGCTTCGATTATGTGATGGCCTTCCACGTCGTCACCGTGGTCCCGGACCCGGTGCGGATGATCGAGGAAGCCAAGCGGGTGTGCCGGGTAGGAGGAAGGATCGTCATCGTGAATCACTTCACGAGCGACTTTCCGTTGCTGGGATTTCTGACCGAGACGCTCGATCCGGTTACGCGAAGGCTGGGGTGGCGCACCAACCTGAGGCTGCGGCCATTCATCGAGGACGCCGACCTCGAGGTGGAAAAGATCTACAAGCTTTCCAAGTTGTCCCTCTATACGGTTTTGGTAGGCTCCAATCAGAAAAACGGCCACGGCCACGCCTAGGCGTTCTTGAGCATGATGCCCTCGAGCACGTTCGCCACGTCCTCGCACCGGTCGATCGCGTTCTCCAGGGTCTCGTAGATCTCCTTCCACTTGATCACATACAGCGGATCGTTCTCCGGCTCGAACAGTTTGGCCACCGCCGCCCGGCACACGTAGTCGCCCTCGTTTTCCAGCCGGTTGATCTCGATGCAGTTCTTCATGATCGAGTCCGCGCCCTTCAAGCCGCGCAGCTTGAAAACCGCTTGTGCCATTTCCTTGACGGTCTTAACGAGGACCCCGACAAGCAGCATCGCCTCCTCCGTGGTCTTGCCGATCTTGAACAGGCTCAGGCGCTCGGCGCAGGCCTCGACGTAGTCGAGAACGTCGTCCAGCGAGGAGATCAGGTTGTGGATGTCTTCGCGGTCCAGGGGAGTGACGAAGGTGCGGTTCAGCATCTCGATGGTGTCGTGCGTGATCACGTCGCCCTCGTGCTCCGTGTCCTTGATCTTCTTGGCCTTGAGAGACACCTCTCTGAAATCCCGGATGAGGTCCTCCAGCTGTGTGGCCCCTTCGACGACCTTGGTCACGCTGTTCTCGAAGAAGTCGTAAAATTTTTCATCTCTCGGTAGAAAGCGCATAGACATGCTCCTGATATTTTATTGCCGTCATTGGCCCGGCGCGTTTCCCTCTTTGGAGCTCCCCTCTTGCGGCGAATTTTCTCCTGAAGATCCCATCCCGCGGAAGAAGCGATAGATGGAAAACAGCCAGCTCCCCTTGACGTCCCCGACCAGCCCCTTGGCCTCCTGGTAGAGCTCGGGATCGTTGACCAGCGCGCCGATGGTCCCCTCGCCCCGTTCGATACGGCCGGTAATCTGGGCCAGATCCTTCGTTGTTTTCTCCAAGTGGCCGAGGAGGCGGTCCGCGTAGGGCTTATCCATGATCAGCCGGTGCAGAACCCCGTCCCCCTCTCGCAGTTGGCGGGTGACGCTCTCCAGGTTGGAGGCCGAGCGTCTGAGATTGGCAAGGATCTCTTTGCCCGCATGAGGATCCTGGATCAGCGTCCCCAGCGTTCCTTCGCCGCGCTCGATCTTTTGCGCGGTCTTTTGCAGCGACTCCGCGGCCGACCGCAACTGATGCAATCCGGCCTGCAGGTCCTCTATGACCGCCTGCCCGGCCTCTTTATTCCGCACCAGCTGTCCCACGAGCCCCTCCCCTTTTTCGACCGATTGCAGAATATTTTTCAGGGACGTCGAAGCGGAGCGCAGACTGTTCGCGGTCTCGGTCCACTTTCTTTCGTGCTGCGGGGCGATGATCTGTCCCAGCAGCCCCTTGCCCTCTTCGGCCGACTGGAGCATCGTCCTGAGCGAGCCGACCACGGCGGCAATGTTTTGCACCAGGTCCCCGCTCTCACCCAGGAGCGCCTCGTAGTCGATGGGATCCACGGCGGCGATCAAGCCGCCGGCAGGCAGGGGCTCGCTGTCCGGGCTGCCGCCCGAAAGCTCGATGTACTTGTCCCCCAGCACACCCTGTGTGCGGATGCGGGCGACGGTGTCTTTGCGGATGCGCGGCGCGACCGCGCTGACCAGCTTGACCTGCACGACAATATGGTTGTCCTGGATATCCGGGGAAAAAGTCAGGCTTTCGACCGAACCTACGCGCACCCCTGTCAGGCTGATGGGAGCCCCCTCGCGCAAACCGATCGTGCGCGAGAAACGGATCTCGAAGAGCACCTTGTTCTCGAAAAAGCGCCTCTCCTTGCCCATCAAGAAGATAGTGGCGCCAAGGATGATCAGGGCGGTCACTATCAACAGGCCCACCTTGATCTGCAGGGTCGGGGTCGGCTTCATGCGGGCATCTCCTCTAGGCGTCTGAAATGAACTCGTGCACTGCGAGATCCTTGGATGCTTGAAATTCTTCTCTGGTGCCCACAAACTGGATCTGGCCTTTCTGGAGAAAGGCCACCCGATCGGCGATGACGAACGCGCTCTGGAGATCGTGGGTCACCACCACCGACGTCACCGTCAGCTTCTTTTGCAGATCGCGGATCAGCCGGTTGATGCGATGGGTCATCAGGGGATCGAGGCCCGTGGTGGGCTCGTCGTAGAGCAGGGCCTCAGGGCGCAACACCAGGGCGCGGGCCAGAGCCGCACGCTTCTTCATCCCGCCGCTCATCTCGGCCGGATAGAGATCCGCGCATCCCTCAAGCCCGACCAGCGCCAGCGCTTCGCGCACCCGGTCGCGGATCACCTCCGGTGGGAGCAAGGTGTGCTCGTCGAGCGGATAGGCGATGTTTTCGCCGACGGTCATGGAGTCGAACAGGGCGCAGCCCTGAAACACCATCGCGACCTTTTTTCTCACCTCCGTCAGCGCATCCTCTTCCATGCGCGAGATCTCCAGGCCGTCGAGAAACACCTCTCCCGATTCCGGGCCGACCAGGCCGTTCATGTGCTTGAGCAGGACGGTCTTGCCCGAGCCGCTGCCGCCCAGGATGACCATGGTCTCGCCGCGCTGGACCGTCAGATTGACCCCTTGAAGCACCGCTTTCGCGCCAAAGGACTTGCGGAGATTGCGACATTCGATGAAGCCGTTGCCACTCATAGCTGGAGAAAAAGCTTGGTCAAGAAAAAGTCCGAGACCAGTATCGTGATCGAGGTCGTCACCACGGTCTGCGTGGTCGCGCGCCCCACCCCGTCCGCCCCGCCACTCACCTCCATTCCGTTATAGCAGGCAATGATCGCAATGAAAAAGGCGAAAAAGAAAGTTTTTCCCAGACCGCTGAAGAGATCCTGGAACCTGATGAACTGGATGATCGAGTTAAAATAAAAATCCGCCGGGATGTCGAGCTCGAAGGTGGTGATCACGAGCCCCCCGAGGATGCCCACCAGGTCGGCGAGCACGGTAAGCAGGGGGAGCATGATCAGCAGCGCGAGCAGTCGCGGCAAGACCAATTTCTGGATCGGGTTGATGCCCAGGGAGCGCATGGCGTCGATCTGCTCGGTGACTTTCATGGAGCCGATCTCCGCGGTGATGCCGGCCCCCACGCGCCCCCCGATCATGAGCGCGGTGAGCACAGGACCCATCTCCCGCAGCATCGACAGGGCCAGGATCCTGCCGGCATACGGCTTGGCGCCGAAGCGCGTAAGGTAGTTGCCCATCTGGAGGGCGAGGACCATTCCGGTGAATAGCGCTGTGAGTAGGACGATCGAGAGCGAGCGCACGCCGATGCGCTCCATCTGTTCCAAGATCAACCCTCCCTCCCAGCGCTTGCGCAGGCAGCGCGCCACGCCGTAAGAAAGCAGGCCCAGTCCCCCCAGGTAATCGCCGACCAGCTCGAGGGGGTAGAAACCTCTGAAGCTCCATTTTTCCGAGATCGCTCTCATAGGGTTCCCGCGCCCCGTCAGCGCGGCAGTTCCTTCGAGTCCTCCTTCTTGGCGTCTTTCTCTCCTTTCGCGGCCTCGTCCGAATCCTCGCCGCTCACTCCCTTCTTGAAGTCGCGGATCGCCTTGCCCAGGCCGCTGCCGATCTGGGGCAGCTTTCCCGGGCCGAAGATGATCAGGGCGATAACCAGGATAATCAGCAGTTCTTGAAAGCCGAGTCCAAACATAAGCCCTCCTTAACAGACCGTTGAAAAAGGTTCGACCTTGAGGTCTCGACCGTGAGGCTCGACCGAACGGCTTACCTCGAAAGGCCCACCTGCGCGTAAGCCAACATCGACCCGGAGGCGCGCTTCCCGCCGGAGACGTCTCTCGGCTCGACTGAGCTCGCCGAAGTCAACATCGATGCAATAGCTCCCTCGGGGAACGCGCTCCACTTCGACAG
>MGSR01000079.1:1443-5859 GCA_001798565.1 Deltaproteobacteria bacterium RIFCSPLOWO2_12_FULL_60_16 | reverse complement strand
TTTTGCAACCTCATCTCCGGATATCGGGTTGATGTCTAATTTCGACTTCTGCGCCTCGGCCAGGAACTCCGGGTCTTTCATCGTCTCCATGAAGGCCTTCTGCAAGACCGCGACGCGCCCCTTCGGCGTGCCGGGAGGCAACGAGAAAGAGCGATTGATCGCCGAAGTGTTGTGGATGCCCGCCTGGATCAACTGGCGCGCCTCGTCCGTCTTCGCATAGTCAATGGCGTTGGGCACGTCTGCCAGATCTGGATGCTTCTTCGGCACCGCTTGAATGACGGGCTTGACCTCGCCGCTCTCCAGCCCCTTGCGCCAGGTCGGCTTGAGCGATTCCCAGGCCCAGCATCCGCCCTGGATCTCTCTCGAGTCGGCGGCCAGGCGGATATCGGCGGTGCCCTTGTATCCTTCTACTAGCTGCGCGGGAAGCCCAAGAGCCGCCTTCAGGATCGAGGGGACATAGTGGGTATCCGATCCCGCGCCGGTGACCCCGATCTTAACCGGCTCTTTGGCGGCGAGCCATCTGTCCAAGGTATTGATGCCGCTGGCCTTGGTGAGGACGCAGGCGGGATTGTCGTTGACGACGAGGCCGACCCATTCGAATTTCCGCCCGTCGAATTTTATTCCCTCGCTCCCTTTGATGACCTGCTGCACCACCCAGCCCCCAATCCAGTGGCCTATGGTGAGACCGTCGGGCTTGGCCTGGTTGTAAATATAATTGGCGGAGATCAGGCTCCCGGCGCCGGCCATGTTATCTACCAGAATCGTCGGCTTCCCCGGGATGTGCTTGCCGATATGGCGCGCGATCGTGCGGGCGTAGACGTCGAACCCGCCTCCCGCGGTGAAGCCGACGATGAAGCGGATAGTCTTGCCGCGATAGAATTCTTCAGCCGCGGGGGCTGACGCGGCGTTCGCAACGACAGGAAACCAGCATATTGCAACGAATAGCAGCCCAAGTTTCCTAAACATAGCGTGTCCTCCGCTTAAATAGTTCAAAAAGTTGAATTTGTTCAAATCGTTTAAACATTTTAAACGGCTTGAACCTCTTGAACGTCTTAAACGTCTACGACTTCGGCCGACCCGGATCCTCGTAATAGTGTTTGTAGAACCACTCCGCGATCTCCCAGCCGGTGGCGCGCCAGACGCCCTGGTGGGAGCAGATATATTCGAGAGTCTTGTCCAGGTATTTGATGCGGAAGGGGAAGCCAACAATAAAAGGATGGAGCGGGATCGCCATCACCCGCCCGCCCGCAGCTCCCTCTTCGTACAGGGTATCGAACTGGTCGCAGACCATCCTGAAATATTGTTCCGGCGCATGGTTCCGGCGCAAAAAGATATTGATGTCGTTGATCCCCTGCTCGTAGGGGACGACGATCATCCGGCCGCTCTTGACGCGCATGGGGACGGGCTGATCATCGCAGCCCCAGTCGCACACATATTCGTATCCCTCGGCGGCCAGCAGGTCCGGGGTGTCGAAGCTCTCCATCAGACCGGGTCCCAGCCAGCCCTTCGGTTTCTTGCCGGTGGCGGCGGCGATGGTCTCCGTCGCCTCCCGGATGATCCTCTTCTCCTCTTCCGGCGGGTAGTCGTTAAGGGCGAGATTGTTGGTCAGGCCGTGGCCCAGCCATTCCCATTTCCGTTTGTTGCCCTCCTCGATGATCTGGGGCTGTCTTTTGCACACGTCGGCGTTGAGAAGCACGCTGGCGCGAATCGCATGCTTGTCGAGGACCTCCATCAGGCGGAAGACCCCGATGCGGGATCCGTAGTCCCGCAGGGCGTAGCCCGTCACGTCGGGCAGGTGAGACGCGCCGAATCCGCCGCGCAGGGCCTTATCGATATAGAAGTATTCGATGTTCGGACACACCCACAGAGCGACGCGCGCCCCGTGGGGCCATTTCAAGGGCTTCCTTCCGACGATCGGAGAATAATCGTATCGGTTATTTTCCACGGCGCCACTCACACGGGGAATTACGCGTTGACGATCACAACGCCCTTCGGCTCCAGATAGTAATCCAGCGCCTCCGGACCGTGCTCGCGGCCCAGGCCGCTTGCCTTGACCCCGCCGAAGGGGAGCTCGTCGTAGCCGTAGTGCAGCGAGTTCACCCAGACATTTCCGGCCTGGAGCTTGTCAATCGCCTTGTTGGCGTGGATGAGGTTGCGCGTCCAGATCGATGAGCCAAGGCCGTAGATGGAGCTGTTGGCCTTTTCGATCGCCTCGTCCAGCGTCTTGAAAGTAAAGACCGGAAGCACCGGCCCGAAGGTCTCCTCCACGCTCACGCGCGCGTTGTCCGGGACATTGGTGATAAGGGTCGGCAGATAGAAGAATCCCTTATCCAGCTCGCCTCCTTTGGGTCTCTCGCCGCCGAAGACGATCTTGGCGCCGCGCGCCTTGGCGTCTTCCACCTGCTCTTCGATCTCTTTGCGCTGAGAGTCGAGATGGATCGGCCCCATACGCGTCTCTTTGCTCATGCCGTCGCCCACGGTCTTGCCCTTCAAGATGTCGGCCAGCTTGCCGACGAATCCCTCGGCGATCGATTCCTGGAGGAAAAGGCGCTTCACCCCGAGGCACATCTGGCCGCAGTTAAAGAAGCGGCCGATGTCGGCCATCTTGACGGCCAGATCGAGGTTGGAGTCCTCCATGACGATCATCGGATCGCTCCCGCCCAATTCCAGCGTGACCCGCTTGATCTCCCTTCCCGCCACCTCCATCACGTGCCTGCCGACCGGCGTCGAGCCGGTGAAGGCGATGCGGCGGACGCGGGGGTTTTTCAGCAGCTCTTCTCCCACCGCGCCGCCGGGACCGGTCACGACATTCACCGCCCCCTTAGGCAAAGTCTTTTGCTGTTTTCCCTCGCCGTAGGTCGCCTTCTGGATCTGTTCGATGCAGAGCAGAGTCGCCAGAGGAGTCGTGCTGGCGGGCTTGATGATGATGGTGTTGCCGGCGGCCAGGGCCGGGCCGAGCTTGGTGCCCATCAGGGTCAGGGGAAAGTTCCAGGGGACGATTCCGCCGCATACGCCGATGGGCTGCCGGACCACCATACCGTAGGCCCCTTTCTGCGGCAGCGGGACATGGGAGCCGCGGACCTTGGAGGCCAGCCCGGCGTAAAACTCCAATCCATGGAGCAGGTGGTGGATCTCCAGACCGGCCTCGAACAGAGTCTTGCCCTGCTCTTTTGTCAGCGCCTGCGCGATCTCGCCGCTCTTTTGCTTGATGAGCTCGCAGGCGTTCGTGAGCATCTTGCCGCGGTCCTCCGGGGTCGTGTCGGACCACTCTTGAAACGCCTTCTCGGCCGCGCCGATGGCCTGCTCGACGTCTTTCGCCGTTCCTTTCGGAACCTTGTCCACCACCTCGCCGGTGGCCGGGTTGCGGACCTCCTGGCTCTGCCCGCTCGCCGAATCGACCAGCTCGCCTCCGATCAACATCTTCGCCATAGCAAAATCCTCCGAAGCGTAGTTGTTAGCTGTCAGCGGTCAGCGATCAGCAGTCAGGAAGAACGAATCTCCGGGCTGAAAGCTGATGGCTGATAGCCAATTGCTATTTGCCTTTGAATTGCGCCGTTCTTTTTTCCAGATAGGCCTTGACGCCTTCGCTGCCGTCTTCACTGCCGAAGGTTTGCGCCAGGAGTTCTCTCTCGAAGGCCAGGCCGTCGGGCTGCGAGAGCTCCAGGCCGGTCTGGATGGCGCGCTTGACCTTTCCCACGGCGAGGCTGCCCTTGTTGGGCGGCAGGAACTGGCGCGCATAGTCCATGACCTGTCCCATGAAATTCTCCCGCTCGTAGATGTAGTGAATCAACCCCATTTCCAGCGCCTCCTCGAAGGCGATGGTCTTGCCGGTCGCGCACAGCTCCAGCGCCCTGCCTTTTCCGACCAGGCGCGGCAGCCTCTGTGTCCCTCCCATGCCGGGCATCACCCCGAGGTTGATCTCCGCCAAGCCAAGCCTTCCCCCTTCCTTCCTGCCGATGCGGATGTCGGCCGCCATGGCGATCTCGAGCCCGCCGCCCACGGCGTGTCCGTTGATCGCCGCGATCACGAGCTTGGGCGTGTTCTCCATGCGCATCAGCACCTCGTGGCCGTGCAGGGCGAAGTTGTTCTTGTAAGAAAGCGGCTTGCTCGAGAGCATGTTGATGTCGGCGCCGGCGGAGAAGAATTTATCCACCTTGCTGGTGATCACCAGGACATGGACATTGTCGTCGAAGCGGGCCTGCAGCAGCGCGTCGTCGAGCTCGCGCAGCAATTCGTGGGTATAGCTGTTTACCGGCGGGCGGTTGAGCTCGATCACGGCCACGCCGTTGTCCACCCAGTATTCCACCGTCTTTCCATCTGCCATAACCGAACCTCCTGACTGATGATCAACGGTTTTTCATATCCGGCATCTATTCCATAGTCAAGACCGCAGCTCCGAGGCGCAGCGGAAGCCGA
>MGSR01000079.1:0-1373 GCA_001798565.1 Deltaproteobacteria bacterium RIFCSPLOWO2_12_FULL_60_16 | reverse complement strand
CCACGAGCATCCTTTCAAGGTGAAGCTCTTCTCTTCCCAGGGCGTCGCCGTCAACTCAAAGAGATTTCCCGCCATGTCGTAGACTCCATAGGGGCTTTTGCCTTGGGGAAAGCGGTCGACCGGCGTGGTGGAGCCGAAACGGCCGCCGCTGTTGAGATAGTCCGGATTCCATCGGTCGCCCCAGGGAAAGAGCCGGCCGTCACTCCCGCGCGCGGCTTTTTCCCATTCTTCCTCTGTGGGAAGGCGGTAGCGGCGCTTCATCTGCGTTCCTCTCCACTCGCAGTAGCTCTGCGCGTCCTTCAGGCTTACGAGCGCCACCGGATGGCTCTCCCGGCCGGAGGGGAACAGCCCATCGCGCCAGAGAAATTCCCGGACCTTGCCGTAAGAGTGGACCAGAAATCCCTGGCGCCGGTAGCCGTCGGCGGAGATGAACGGCGCCGGATGGCCGGTATGCTCGACGAAGCGCTTGTAAGCCCCGTTGGTGACCAGGTAGCGATCGATGCAAAACGGGCCGGCGGCGGCATTTCGTCTGGTCTCCCTCTCGTACCAGCCGTAGGGGCGCGTGACTCCCTTGTCGAGCTCGTAGGCGCGCTCGCGTTCTTCCCGCGTGCTTCCCATCAGAAACGTCCCCGCGGGAATATAGAGCTGCTCCGGATCGTGCGGGCAGACTCGGGCTCCCTGGAGCGCCGTCCGGTCCAGATCAAGGTCGCTCGAAAGCCCCAGCGCCGCGGCGACGGCAAGGATGACGGCAGTGGCAATGCGCTTGGCCATAGCAGGGCTTGGAAACTCTACTGAATTATGGCAAGAGTGGTTTTACTTTCGACAACGGGAGGGGATTATGAAGAGAAAACGATCGCCTATCAAGTGGCCGGACGGCGCCCGCATCGCCATCACCCCCTGCGTGGCGTTCGAGACCTGGCCGGAGGATCTCGGCGGCCCTTCTTCCATGCAGCACCAGAACCGGCGCGGGCTGCCGAAGAACGCGTTGACCAGGAAGGACCTGGGGGTCATCACCGACCGCGAATTCGGCGAGCGCGTCGGGGTCTATCGGTTTTTGGAGTTATTCGAGAAAGAGGGGATACAGACCACCTGGTTTCCGACCGGGATCACGGTCCAGAACTATCCGGATATTTTCAGAGAGCTCGACGCGCAGGGACACGAGGTCGGAACCGAGACATGGATTCACGACTACAGCTACATGAAGAAGAGGGACAAGGAGAAAAGGGATCTTCAAAAAACCATCGATGTCGTAAAAAAAGTCGTCGGCAAGGCGCCGGTGGGTTATCTTTCCACCGGTATCGCCCCCAGCGTGAACACTCCGGAGATTATCGTAGAATGCGGCTACACTTACTGGATGGACCCGCAGCACGAGG
>MGSR01000078.1 GCA_001798565.1 Deltaproteobacteria bacterium RIFCSPLOWO2_12_FULL_60_16 | reverse complement strand
TACTAACTCCCTCATCAATACATTTGGTGTGGTTGGCACCGTCTCCGGCTCTCTGTCACGTTTGGATCGAACTTTCGTATCACGACCCAATCTTTCCCGGTTGTTGTTAACCAGGATACATCTGTATTCCCCGACTACATGGGTGACTATGACATGGCGGTGGCTGATAACAGCTTCTTCTACTATACCTGGGGAGACAATCGGGACTCCAACTCGTTTCATGCTAATCAACCGGATGTCCGTTTTAAGAAAATATCCATCCCGGTGCCTTTTACCTTCACTGACGACCCTCTGACCGCGCAAGTCACCCCCGTGAAGGCTGTTCATGTCACTGAATTGCGCCAAGACATCGATACCCTAAGATCGCGCAACGGTCTTGGAGCTTTCACCTATACTGACCCTACTCTTACCGTCGGGGCTACACAGGTTAAAACCGCGCACATCACAGAGCTAAGGACAGCCCTAAACGCGGTCTACGATGCCCAGGGAAAAACTCAACCGACCTATACCGATCCGACGATCACCGCCGGCCAGACGGCAATCAAAAAGGCCCATATCGAAGAGATCCGAAGTTCGGTGAAGGCTGTGGAGTGAATAAGACGCAGCCATCCAACTTGCTATGAGGCGGACTTAAAAAAAAGGCCGAGAGGTTTTCCTCTCGGCCCTTACAAACAACCAGGCATTCGCTCAAAACGATTCAATGGGTGAAGATATGTCTCAGCTCCTCCATGATCTTATCTTCCGAATGGGAGCGGGCGATGGAGAGTTCCTTCACCAACAGATTCCTCGCGGTGTCCAGCATTTTCCGCTCGCCGAACGAAAGTTCCTTGTCTCCTTTCAGGACAAACAGGTCCCGCAGGACCTTGGCGATCTCCAGGATAGAGCCGGTTTTGATTTTTTCTGTGTATTCCCGGTACCGCCGGTTCCACGTCTGCTGGTCTGTCTCCACCTTCTTTTGCCGCAAGACCTTGTAGACCTGGGAGACCATATGCCGATCAATGACCTTTCTCAGCCCAACGGACTCCACATGGTCAATCGGGATCATGATTTTCATATCCGTATCGAGAATCCGCAGCATGTAAAATTTCTTCTCTGTCCCCGAGATGACTTGGGTACGTATGGCTTCAATTTCGCCCACCCCATGGGCGGGGTATACAACCTTCTCACCAACCTTGAACATAAGTAACTACCTCCTGAGCTGGAATAGCCTCCCCACACCTTGACCAAGACCTGCCATCAGCCAAGACAAACAGATAGACAGTGGGAACAAGAGGCTTGGTCTACAATAGTGCTGAAAGAACCGGCAGGAAAACGAGGATGACGCGATGCTTGCGATGGGTACAACCACAATCCGTCCTAGCCAGTGAAAAGAGAGCAAAAAAATTAGCGGCCGCAAACTTCAGACCGCTATAAAGAGCATACCTACCTTACACCAACTGGAGCGCTCCAGTCAAGGGTGACTAAGGAAAATTAAAATAGCAATTATTTCAATAATTACACCGACAATATTAATGATTTACTTTATATCTACCGGATGCTCGTCTGAGGCCTTGGGAGGAAGTTAAATGTCAAACTCGAGGATCATGGCTAAGGCGTCTTCGCCGTCATCGGAGTAGTAACCCTGGCGGATTCCCCGCGCCTCGAATCCCAGAGAGTGGTAAAGCCTCTGCGCCGCCTCGTTCGATTTCCTCACCTCGAGCGTTACCCTGGTGGAGGCGTTGCGCTTGGCCTCTTCGATCACTTGGCGCAAGAGGGACGTGGCGATCCCCTGCCGGCGATGAGCCGGATGCACAGCGAGATTGTGGATGTCCACCTCTCCCGGTAACAGCCAGTAGATGATGTATCCGACCGCTTTGCCGCCCAAAAGCGCCAGCAGGGAACGCGCGCAAGGGACCCGAAGCTCTTGAAGAAAAAACCGAGGACTCCAGGGAAAGGCAAAAGAGGCCTGTTCTATCGTCATGATCTCGTCCACATCCGGCGCATGGATCTGCCGAAAATGAACGGCACCCGGAGCCGCGGAAAACCCGCCATGCCGCCCCCGCAGCTTCTCCGCGAACGTTTCCATGTCGATCTTCTGTCTAGAGATCGCTGCTCTCCGAAGCCTGACTCCGCCCCTCTTTTAAAAGGAGGACGTCGAGGAGTTTGTTCTCGAAACGATGCGAAAAGCCTTCTACCTTTTCCTGCAGAGGGATGACGGTGGTAAACTCCGGCGGGAAGGCCCCCACACTCGAGGAGATCTTCCTGATCCTCTCGTCCATGCACCTTCCCTTGATGATGAAGTGGCCGTCCTTCAACGCCAAGTCATAATCATAGTCAGGCATTTCATCCGGCAGTTCCGCCCTTACCGGTAATCCGATGTCCGGCACCCTTCTGGGAAATTCGAGACGAAGGAAATAGGCGCCGCCCCAATCTTCAATCGTGTAGATATTCCCGTAACGCCTCTCGCGCTCCATTTTCTCGACAAATCCCTTCTCATAAAAGCCGTCAACCGGGATCGGGAAGCCCCGAATCACTCCCGCGTGCCGGGCCATAACAGGCTGCAGGGCATAGTATAAAGGGAGGCCATAGACAGCCGCGGCAAAGACCATCTCTCCAGCCGGCTTGGCGTGGAAGATACCGTCTCTGAGGCGATATGTCCCCTCAAGAAACCCACAAAACATCCCGATCAAAACGTAAAGGTTAATCTTCTGACTGAACAGCACATCCACTCCCGCGAGGGCGACCGCCAACGCCATGACGACGAGGGGGTAAAGAATCATGTTGACCAGGATATTCAAGCCCGTAGATCCGATGACGCTGAAGAAGTAGGAACTGGCGACCGCCCTCTCCAAGTCTGCCTTCGCCTGGTGCGGCAAACCGCCGAGCAGCGGCTGTAAGAGGAAAATCGTAACTCGCGCCAGCGGCCTATTAAGAGCGCCGGTCTTGCCGATCCGCAACACGGTCTCTTGAAAGCTCGCGGCGACTTGCCCAGGAAACCGTTTCTCCGGCTTAGGAGGTTCGGCGCGCCGCGGCTGCGGCGCCGGTTTTTTTTCCTCTGCCTTGGGCGCCGAAGGCGGAGGCGCCGGCGGCGCGGGCTTTACCTCAACTTTGGGCGCTGCTGGGCCCGGGGCGGAAACGGCCTTCTTCTCCCCCGCCTGCGCTGGAGGCGGCTGGGACGGAGGGGGTGACGCCGGCTTTGCGGCGCCCTTGCGGAAACGGGACTCAAAAGTTTCGCTGAAATTCACATCTTGATGAAGAGTTCGGGCACGAGCAATCAAGGCTGCCTCGGTTTCGACATTGTTGGGATCCGTGACGCAACAGTCGACCGGGCAGACGGCCGCGCACGCCTCGTAGTCATGAAAGCCCACGCACTCCGTGCACAACAGCGGGTCGATGACATAGATCTCGTCGCCTTGAGTGATCGCGTTGTTAGGGCACTCGGGTTCACACGCCCCGCAGTTGATGCACTCGTTAGTGATCATCGTTGCCATTGGAAATATTTACCTCACTGTTATGTAATTACTTGTTTCATTTACGGTTGTCAATAATTGAGGCCTGAGCTTGCAAGGGAGGGAAAATTCGTGTTACAGCATGGAAAAGGGCGGCGTACCCAAGTGGTTAAGGGAGAGGTCTGCAAAACCTCGATGCAGCGGTTCGAATCCGCTCGCCGCCTCCACTTTTCGCTTCCTTGCCCCGCCGCGCCAGTATCGGGCCTACCGTTGAGCGAATCCTTCGAACCTTGAAGCCCGACAAAGGGCTATGATAAGAGACGGGCTCCGGAGCTCTGATGGAGACTCTCCTTCAATACTTCGTCGAGTACCGATATCTGGTCATTTTTTTCGGCACTTTCATCGAAGGAGAGGTCGTTCTCATCGCCGGAGGCTTTCTTGTCTACGAGGGCCACCTAAATTTTGCCATCCTGGTGCTGATTGCCACGCTGGCCGCGATCATCGGCGATAACATTTTTTTCTGGCTCGGCCGCAGCCAGAGAGCCGGAGGCCAACACCCTTTGGCCAACCGCCTGCTGCGCTTTATAGGCGAGCATCGCCTCTTCAAGGGTGAAGATCTGATCCGGCGCCACGGCGGGAAATCGGTGTTTCTCGTCCGCTTTTTCTACGGGCTCCGGTTCGCCGGCGCCATGACAGCGGGCTATCTCGGCATGGGATTCGGGCGCTTCTTTCTATTTAACCTGATCGGCTCTCTTGTCTGGGCTCTTGTTATCGGCAGGGTCGGATACCTGTTCGGCCAGAGCCTTGAGGCGGTCGTCCAGGGCGTAAGGCTGGCCCAGATCGGACTCTTCCTGGTGCTGGCGGGCCTCGTCGCCATTTATCTGATCAACAATAAAAGAAAGAAAAAAGCTCTGCAGAGAAGCCGGCCGGGAGCCTAGGGCTGAATTCCGAGGAGGCGGTCGAGCTCTCCCGACATGTCCAGCTCCTTGATGTCGTCGAAGCCTCCGACGGATTTCCCGTCGATAAAGATCTGCGGCGCCGTCCTGCGACCGGACAGCCGCGTCACCTCCTCCCGAAGGTGCTCGTCAAGGGTTATGTCGATCTCCTCAAAATCGATATGCTTGGTACGCAGAAGCGCCTTCGCCCTAGTACAGAAAGGGCAGTAATTTGTGGTATAGATCACGACTTTGGGCATGGGCGTAGACGAAACCAATTCTCCCACAATGAGTTCAGGGCTTCATCTCTACGGCATCCACGCTCTTAACGCCGATCGTGCGGAGCAAATCTATAATGGTGTCGGATTCATCCTTGCTATACTGGCCGGCCAGACGAACCTGGTAGAGAGTCCATCCGTCTCCGAACTGTTTCTCCACGACGGCCGAAGGAAAGCCTTGTTTACCCAGCTGACCCCGTAACTCCTCCGCTTGATCTCTGACCAGGAAGGTGCCCGTTTTGATAACGAACCGGGAGGCGGCCGGCTGTGATCGGCTCTTGTCCGCCGGTTCTGCGACCACGAGCGCCCGCCATTCGGGGTTGTAATACAGCAGCGCCAGCAGGGATAAAACCAGGAGAAGAACGAGCGCGGAGAGCCGTCCGAGCCGGAAGGCCGGTTTTTTCGGCGTGATCCAATTCTCCCGTGTGGCGGCAACCTTTAAAAAAGATTGTCTGACTTGCCCCACGCCGATTTTGCCGCCTCGCTGCCCGGCCTGCTCCACGGCGAGATTTGCGACGCGGTTAATCAGCCGAGGGACACCTGAAGTTTTGCGATGAAGATAGCGGGCCGCGAACCCGGTAAATCGAATCTCGTCCGCGAGGCCGGCAACCGTGAGACGGTGTGTCAAATAGGGCAGCACCTCTTTCTTCTTGAGAGGCCCTACCTTGAGTTTGGCGCCGATCCTCTGTTCGAGCTGCTGGAATCGTTTGTGACCCAATTTCGCCGCGAGTTCCGGCTGGCCGACCAAAACAATCTGAAGCAGCTTTTCCGCATTCCTGTCCAGATTGGTGAGGAACTTCACATGGTCCAGGCAGCGAAAATCCAGGTGTTGCGCTTCATCGAAGACTGCGAGGGGAATTTTGGAGTCGCCTTCCATATCGCGAAAAGCGGTATCGAGGGTCTCGGTTATGTCCTGGGGGGTCCGCGGCGGGGTATTCACGAGCACCACGTTAAAATCTCCGTTCAACTCCTGCAAGAGCCGCCGGCAGAGGATAGTCTTCCCCGTGCCCGAGTCCCCGACGACGCATATCAGCCCGTCTCGACGCTGGATAGCAGCTAAGGTCTCTTCAAAAACCCGCTGATGGTGATCGCTGGCGTAAAGGAAGTCCAGGTCGGCCGTCAGGCTGAAAGGTCTTTTATGCATCTTTATGTTCTTCTATGTAAAGGCGGCAAAAAAAACAAGCACCGGGATCCTGTCCGGCGCGCGCGGTTTTCGACGGCAGGAGAGCGCCGCTGCATTCATTTTTCCCCGGCCCGTTCCTTGAGGT
>MGSR01000077.1 GCA_001798565.1 Deltaproteobacteria bacterium RIFCSPLOWO2_12_FULL_60_16 | reverse complement strand
GCGTGAGCCTGTTTGTGGACGACCGGCACGAGAACTGCCAGGAAGTGGCCGAAAGAACCCGGGCGACCGTCATCATGCCGCACCGCCGCTACAATCAGGACTTCAGCCACCCGAAGGTCACGCGCATCCGGGAGTTTAACGAGATTTTTTCCTACCTCTCCGAGTAGGCGCCTTCGCCGCCGGCCGCTTCGTCCCCGCCGTCCCGTTTTTCTTTGCCGGCGCCAGGCCGTTCCCCGCGCAGAGAATCAAGCCGCCCCATTTTTTGGCGACCGCCTGTCGCGTCTCCAGGCTCGGCTCCACCACCGGAGGGAACTTGTCGCGCCACTCCCACGGCCGCGTCGCGTCGAAGATCATGCGGGAGTTGAAAGACTTGTTGTCCGGATCGATCGCCGGATCGAGCGGCCCGGACCAGGCGCGCCGGATCAGATCGGCGTCCCGCTCGGGATCACAGCGCGTGCACAGCGCCCAGATCACGTCCTGCAGATCGGTCACATCGACATCGTCATCCACGACCACCACGAACCGCCCCAGGTAGGCGCCGGCGTGGCACATGGCCGCGATCATGGCGGCCTGCTTCGCGTGGCCGGGGTAGCGTTGTTTGATGCTCACCGCCAGGAGCAGGCGGCAGCCGCCCGCCTCGTGGCACCAAGCGCCGGTTACGTCCGGCACGCCGGCCTGTTCCATCTGTTCCCACAGCAGCGCGGCGCGCAGCAGGCCGCGATAAGCGGTAAATTCCGCCGGCGGCTTGTAGGGCGGAGTGCCGACGATGATCGGATCATCCCTGAAGTAGAGGTTTTCGACCTCGAGCACGGGCTCCTCCCGCTGCGACGAGGCGTAGTAGCCGGTCCATTCGCCGAAGGGCCCTTCCGGCGCGGTCTGGCCCGGCCTGATGAAGCCCTCGACCGCGATTTCCGCCGTGGCCGGGATCGGCAGGCCGGTCGCGCGCCCGCGCACCACCGGGATCGGCTCGCCCTTGAGCGCGCCCGCGTAGTCGTACTCGCTCGTCCCCCAGGGCACTTCGAGGGACGCCGCCATGAAAACCGCCGGGTCCTGCCCGAACACCAGAACCACCGGCATCGCCTCTCCCTTGGCGAAGTATTTGTCTCTGAGAACCCTGCCATGTTTCCCAGGCGAGATATAGAGCGTTACCCTTTTGTCATCAGCAATCGCGGCCCGATAGCAGCCGAGGTTGACCCAGGGGCTGTCCGGATCTTTGATTACGTCGACCGTTCCGGTGCCGATATAGCGCCCGCCGTCGAGCTCATGCCACTTCGGCGTCGGGAAAATACTCAAGTCGACCTTGGACTTGGGAATCACGTTGTCGAAGATCGGCCCGTTTTTGACCTCGACCGGCGGGATCGCCTTCGGGATCTGTTTCGAGCGCTTGCGCCAGATCGGCAGCAGCTCCCGCCAGGATTTCCCGGTCGGCATGCCCAGCAGCAGGGCGGTGCGGCTCGCCGAGCCGAGCGTGTTGGAAACGATGCGGAAGCCGGAGCGGTAGCCTTTAATCTCATCGAACATCACCGCCGGGCCGTTGATCCGGTGCTGCGCCAGGTCGGTGATCGCCCCGATCTCCATATTCCAATCGGCGCCGCGCACCAGGCGCAGCTCGCCCAAGCCGTCCACCTGCTTTAGAAAGTCGCGGAGATCCGTATATGGCATTGTTGTTCTCCCTGGATCGTTGGCTCGTTTTTCCGCCCCGAGCCACAGCAAAGCTTTATAAGGAAAACCGCTTTTCTGTCAAGGAGCTCGGCGTTCCGCAGCGAGAAGCGCTGCATCCTCGGCGAGATCACGGAGCCAATCGTCTCAAGAGGCGCCCTTCGCCCTCGATCAGGTGGCGCACCCTGAGTACCTTGAGCGCCTGCCAGATCATGGCGATGGTACTGGTAACAACGGGCACTCCGAGGTCCGCCTCCAGGGTCTCGACGCGAGGGGCGGTGAAGTGGGCGCACGGAACATAGACCCCGTCAGAGGGATAGGCCCAAAACGTGTCTCTGATATGCCGGTAGGCGGTAGGCAGAGGGATGTCGTGAATTTCTACCACATTTTTTTTAAGACCCCGGATGCCGGCCACCGTAAAGCCCGACCCTTCGAGAAAAGCGCGCACCCGCTCGTTTTGATCGTCATGGTAGGGAGAGGCTACGGTAATGCGCTTCCAGCCGAGTTCCCGAAAGGCGTCTACCGCGGCGGTCTGGCTGGTGGTGGTGGGAATGCCGGTCTGATTTTGGATCCGCTCGATAATCTTCTGGTCGGAGCCCGGACCGAGATGGCGCACCATGGGCGCGCCGCCGATCGTGATGATGTCCACTCCGCGCTGCTTGAGAAAGTCAGCGGCCCGGTCGATCTGGCCCAGAGAGCGCTCCAAGTCTTCCTTCTTCAGGATCTCAATAGACAGATAGCTCATAGCGAGAGTAACGCCGTCGGGGACAATACGAAAAAAATCTGAGAGGAACGTCTCCGCCACCACCGCGGGGTAGATGTGACCGATTCTTGCGCGCCAGCCGTACATGGGTACAACCTCCTCAGGGAGTGAAGATCGCTGATTCTTCCATACCCCTTATCGGTACAGGCTTTCAATATAACCGGACGCCTCGAGCCGGGAGATGAAGCGCGCTTAACGACCGGGCAAGTCTTTATCTCCTCCGACCCTTCGCGCTCAGGGCTGAAGCGTTCCTTGCCACAGCATCGTCTGGGCGTGCGGCGGCGCGTGAATCTTCAGATGCTTGAGCGCGGACCATACCCAGGAGAGGGTGCTGGTGACCACCGGAACAGAGCACTCCTTCTCCAGCCTTTGAATAACGGGCCAGGTGTGCAACTGCGCGCAGGGGATGTAGATGGCTTCGGCCCTTGGGTGATGGAGGAGGAGATGCTTGCCCTCGCGAAAAACCGTCTCGGGAGTGATCGTGTGAATATCGGCGATGTGGCTGGCGAAGCCTTCCACCGCCAGCACCTCGAAGCCCTGAGCCGACAGGAAAGCGCTCAACAGCTCGTTGCGCCAGGGATGGTAGGTAGTCAGCGAGGCGAGACGTTTTACCCCCAGGCTCCTTAGCGCCGCCACGGCGGTGTGCGTGGTCGTGGTGATCGGGACCGAGCTGAGCGTTTGCACCTGGGAGAGCAGCTCCTGCTCAAAACCGATCCCGCGCGAGAGAATCAGCGGAGTCCCCCCAAGGACGACGTAATCCACCCCCCGGCGGTTTTGCTCGCCGATGTGACGCTCTACGGTTCCCAGGGCCTGATCCATCTGCTCCGCCGTCAGGTCGTCCAGACCCATGCAGGTCACAAGCAAGCCGACTCCTTCCGGCACCATCTGGTAAAACTCGTAAGGAACCATCTCGGTCATCAGCGGGGGGCTGACAAAACCGATGCGGGCGCGCCAGCCGTACATAGTCACCTCCATCGCCGAGAGTAATTGGCAGTCTTTGAGAGGCAATTTCTGTGCCATAGCTCCATAGCGCAGACTCCACACCGGCGTGGGAACGGATCGCCGACCCCCTGAAGGGCTCGCTGTCCCCCGAGCCGTATCTGAAATAGGAAAACCCGCTGCTTTTTTCCTATTTGTGGGAGTAAGGGAGCCTTGATTCATTTCGCTCGGACATGGTAGGAGCAGAACTGATTTCGATGAAGGAAATCCTTTTTGTAGATACAACTCTGCGCGACGGGCATCAGAGCCTGTGGGCCGAGGGGATGACCACCGGCATGATGCTGCCCGTCGCCGAGCAGATCGATCGCGTCGGCTTCGACGCCATCGAGATCATATCGCCCTCGCATCTCAAAAAATGCGTCCGGGACTTAAGGGACGATCCCTGGGAGCGGGTCCGCGAGGTCGCGAAACGAATAACCAAAACCCCTTTGAGGATCCTCGCCGGCAGAGTCAATGCCTTTCAAATCACCCCTCAATCCATTTACCGCCTCTATATGGAACGCATGGCGGCCAACGGCTTGCGGCAAGCCAGGATATCCGATGAATGGAACGACCTGGAAAGCTGGACGCGAAAGGTGAAGGTCGCGCGCGAAGTGGGACTCGAGCCGATCATTAATCTTATTTATTCCGTCTCTCCCAGACACACCGACGACTACTATGCTCAAAAAACTCGCGAGGCCGCAGGGTTGGACCTGTTCCGTCTCTGTCTGAAAGACCCGGGGGGGCTGCTTACGCCGGAACGGACGCGCAGCCTGGTCCCAGTGATCCTCAAGAACAGCAACGGCGTTCCCGTCGAGTTGCACACCCACTGCACCACGGGGCTGGGGCCTTTGTGCTGCCTGGAAGCGATCCAGCTGAACATGAGAATCATCAACACGGCGATACCTCCGCTCGCGCACGGCCCCTCGAACCCATCGGTCTTTCAGGTAGCCGCCAATGCCCGCTGCCTCGGCTATACCCCAACCATCGATGAGGCGGCGATCAAGCCGATCTCGGAGCACTTCACCTCTGTCGCCAAACTGGAAGGGCTCCCTATCGGAGCGCCGGCGGAGTACGATCTCTCTCAATACCTGCATCAGATTCCGGGCGGCATGATCTCCAACCTCCGTCACCAGCTTCGACAAGTGCGAATGGGAGACCGGCTGGAACAGGCCCTCGACGAGTGCGTCCGCGTGCGCGCCGATTTCGGATATCCGATCATGGTGACTCCCCTTTCCCAGTTTGTGGGCAGCCAGGCCGCGATCAACGTCATCGTCGGCAAGCGCTACAGGGAGGTTACGGATCAGACCATCGCCTACGCCCTGGGATGGTGGGGCAAGGAGGGAGCCCTGTCCATGGATCCCGACGTGAAGGATAAGATCCTCCACCGGCAGCGGGCTAAAGAAGTAGCGGCCGCCGAGCCTCCCGATCTCACCGTTCAGGAGGTGCGGCGGAAGCTGGGCGGACCGGGAGTCTCCGACGAGCAGCTCATCCTGCGCTGGGTGGCAAGAAGGGAAGATATCGAGGCGACGCGCGCCGCAGGCCCGGCCAGAGAATACCTCAGCGCCAGCCAGCCGCTGGTTTCGCTGGTCCGAAAACTTGCCCAGCGGACGGATCTGAGCCGGGTGGGAATTCAAAAGCCCGGCTTCTCGCTACTCCTGGAAAAGAGAGCCTGCTCCTAACAGATTTATGGCGCGGTCACGCGATCGGTTTGATCGAACTTCTCAGCTTTTGAATCTCACGATAAAGGCAACCGCGTTGGAGGTCCCTCCCAGATCCGGGATCTCCCAGGGGCGAGGACTTGTCACGGCAAGCCGCTTGACCCCCGGCTGCATGAGATGAGCGGGAATGGTTACCGCGAGCTCCTGCTGGCTGACAAAGTCCGTCCGCACGGGCCGGCCGTCGAGGCGCGTGATCGAGGTGGGGAAAAAATCCTTGCCTTTTAAGACCAGCCGCTTCTCCCCTTCTCCCGCAAAGGCCGCAGTGGGCGCAACCGACTCCACCTTGGGGAGCGGATAGCCATAAAATCCCTGGGTATAGGGGCGTGGAATGGGATTGGAAAAACTCGCGTGGAAGCTTCGGTCTATGAGATCGCCGTTCTTAATCACCGCCGCTATCCGGCGCGTGTTTCTGATGTCGGATAGCGGATCGGCCTCCACGACAATCAGATCTGCGAGCTTTCCCTCCTCAACCGTGCCCAGATCCTGGAGCTTGCC
>MGSR01000076.1 GCA_001798565.1 Deltaproteobacteria bacterium RIFCSPLOWO2_12_FULL_60_16 | reverse complement strand
TTGGGTCTACGGGGCGGCTTTTGTGCGGCGAGAGCTACGTTACGGAAGTTTCACAATTGCAATGGAAAGCCCGGCGAGATAGGTTGCTTGATCTGGCGGATTTTTGGTGTTATCGGCTAGACATTATTGAATAGAGTTTGCGAGATTTAAAACGCGAGCTTGCTAGCCAGCTATTCGTAGCCCATAGCCCATGCAGATAGATATCGAATTTAACTCCGGCGCGCAGTTGCCGATGGCCGCGATCCCGGAGCTCGCTCAACTGGCTGAATCCCATGGCTTCGGCTGCGCCTGGGGAGGCGAGGCGAACAATAAAGACCCGACGGTCATGCTCGCGGCGATCGCGGCGGCGACGAAGCGGCTCAAGATCGGCTCGGCGGTCTATCACATCCTCGGCCGCACGCCCGCCACCCTCGCGCTTCAGGCCGCCGGGCTCGACGAGCTCTCTCAAGGCCGGTTTCTTCTCGGCGTCGGAGTCTCCAATCCGACCATAGCCAAATGGCACGGCCTCGCGCTCGACCGGCCGCTGGGCCGCGTCAAGGAATATCTGGAGATCGTACGCCGCTCGATGCGGGGAGAAAAGCTCAACTTTGAGGGAGAATTTTATTCGGCCCAGGGCTTCAAGATGGCATTCAAACCCTCGGGGAAAGCGATACCGATCTATCTTGCGGCTTTCGGCCCCAAGATGAGCCGCCTGGCGGGCAAGATCGCGGACGGCGTGCTCATCAATATGGCGAACCCGCAGGAGATCCGCCGTATCATCGAGGATGTCAGGAGCGGCGCGAAAGAGGCGGGCAAAGATCTTGATGCGTTGGAGGTCATCGTCAAAATCCGCTGCTCCGTCGCCGGGAATTACAATCTGGCGCGCGAGGCGCTGAGCCATGCCCTGACCTATTACGCGCTGGCGGATTACTACCGCACACTTCTCACCCGCATGGGCTTCGGCGCCGAGGTCGAGGCGATGAGGTCAGCCTGGAAGTCGGGCGGCTTCCACGCGGCGCGGGCGCTGGTCTCGGATCGGCTCTTTGAAGGGCTGCCTTTGGTTCCGGCCACTTCGGTGGCGGAGATCCGCGAGCGGATCAGGCCGTATGCGGAGGCCGGCGCCACCCGCATCATTCTGCCGTATGTTTCGGCGTCCGAGGATGTTGTGGGAGAGATCAGGAGCTTCATCAACGCCTGGGATCCCGCCCGATAGAAAAAAGAGGAGACCATCATGACCTTTGAGTTATTAAATCCCGCCGGGCTGGAGCGTCCCGTGGGTTACTCCCATGTGGCCAAGATAACCTCCGGCAAGATCATCTATGTGGCCGGGCAGGCTCCTTTTGCCGCCGATGGATCGGTCGTGGGCAAGGGAAACTTCGTGGAGCAGTTTCGCCAGGTGGTCCTGAATCTCAAGACGGCGGTTGAAGGCGCCGGCGGCAGGCCGGATCAGTTCGCAGTTTTGACGATGTACGTGACGGATGTGGAGGCTTATCTGGCCAATAGAGATGCCATCGGGGCCGCATACCGAACTGTTTTCGGCAAGCATTTTCCGGCCATTACCATGGTAGAGGTGAGCAAACTCTACCACCCCGATTGTATGGTGGAGATCTCCGGAGTCGCTGTAGTTGATTAATTTTTGGGCCGCCTGTCCAGGTCAGATGCGCCCTGCTTGATCCAAAACCTGCCAATTTTTGGCAATCGAAGCTTAATTTTTACTCCCTCTGCTTCTATTTCTGGATTTCAGATTAAGGCATTTCGGCTAGTTAGAGATCTGGCATAAAGATTGCTTGGTTAATTTGCCCATGAGACACAACGAAGTGGTCCGCAACCAGCACGAAGAGGATCTCTTGGAGAATCCCACCGAAGAGGAGATTATCTGTCTCTGGCGCTCGCTCCAGTCGAGCGGCCTTTCCGAAGATGAGGCGTGGCACGCCATTCTCACAGGCATCGCCTTGGATGCGGCGTTCGCGCGCAGCAAGAACCTGACGCGCCTGGCACACTGATCTTTCGCTACTTATAAACCTTTTCGATAAAGCCGCTTCTTTCCAGTTCGCGCACGATACTCTCATCGGCGATGTCTTCGAAGCGCAGACGCGCGCCGGGCTTGCGCGCAAGCGCGTCCCTTATCTGGGTTTCCACGCCCGCCCTCGTTATCAGCGGCACGCGGTCGTAGAGTTTGACCAGGGCGGTATAGGAGTTTTCCAGATAAGCCTCGTTGTTTTGCCGGCTGTACTTAGCAAGGATTTTCTTGCTCTCTTCCTTATGGGTCTTGAAAAATTGAGTCGCTTCGATAAGCGCCATCAGCACTTTTTTGACCGTATCTCTCTGGCGTGAGAGATAGCTCTTCGTGGTGGTGGCGCAGATGAATGGAAATTCGAATCGTTTGTGGAAATCAGCCGTGCTGATGAGCACCCTGTGAGGCATGCCCTTGGCCAGGTGGATGATTCCCGGAGGCGAGGGGAATCCCGCGATGCGGCCGGTGCGAAACGCCGCCGCCCTTTCCGGGGCGCCGCCTACCTGCAGAATCGGAACATCTTTGTCGGGCTCCAGACCCAGTCCCCGGACCAGGGCGCGGGCCGCGACGTCCGACGCGCTGCCGACCCGGCTGATGCCGATGCTCTTTCCTCTCAAGTCCTCGCCCGATTTGACGGACTCGCTGACTACCAGCTCATAGGGCAGGGTGTTGAGGTAGCATCCGACGATGACGAGGTTGGCCCCGCCGACCACGGCGGCGGCCACGCCGCCGCCGGATGCGTTGCCTACCGGGACATCCCCGGCCAACAAACTGGCGACACTGGTCGTGGTGCTCGGGATGAAGATCAGGTCCACGTCCAGCCCGTTTTTCTTATAAAGGCCGGCGTCCCGGGCGACGTACCAGATGGCGTTGCTGGCGTCCACGGAGCTGTAGGAGATTCTGATCTTTTCCTGCGCCGGCGCCTCGTTCCACGGCGCCAGGCTTAAGAAACAGACCGCGACAGCCAGGCGAAAAGAGTTTTTCGAGAGCCTCATGCAGCCTCCTTGGTATGCTATGGGAGTTTCCAACCGAGATCCCCGCCGTTCTTACCGCTTAACGGAATTGCGGTCAAGTTGCGCGGACAGAAAATAACGGATTTTCTCTGGATCCTGCCCCCGGCCCCTAGTCTCCCGCCCCGGTAAACACCAGGACATAAATCAGCAGAAGATAGATGCCGGTCATGGCCGCGGCATCCAAATTCGACAGCGTATGATCTTCCTCGATGTACTGCAGCAAAACGAAAAACAGCGGAAAGAGCAGGACCATGATGCTCGTCGTGGTAAAATCTATCGGCACCACGTAGCGCGGATCGCCGGTCATGAAGCCGAAGAGTCCGATCACCAGGAGGGTATACGGCACGACCAAAAACATGACCTGAGTAATGCCGCCGAAAACATTGGACAGCGCGATTCCCAGCTCGCCCTTGCGGTGCGCCTTATAGACGATCACGTATTCGGAGATGCCGGCGAAGAAGGCGAGGGCGAGGCCCGTGGCTACGGCCGGCAGTTTAAAGGTGTGGAGGGCGTGCTCCGCGAACCCGGATACGCTCTCCCCCCCGAGGAACGCCCCCAGGACGCCGAGGAAAAATAGCCCGAGGATTCCTTTCCAATCCGTCGGGTGGCCGAGGGTGTGGGGATCGGCCGGGCGGTGCTCCTCTCCACTGCCGGCGTAATACTTGACCAGCGTGTGGAGGTAATAGCCGAAGATGATGAACATCACCGTGGCGGTGAAGATCAGGTCGGGCCAAGCGAGCGATTCTTTATGCGTCTCGGTTCTCAGTCCGAGCATGAGCAGGCCTATCGTCAGGCAAATTCCCGAACCGGCGATGAGAACTTCGGTGCCCGCTTTGGTGATGGGAAGGGGCATGACATATTGGCCTCCCCGGTCTTTGGGAAGAAAGAAGGAATAGACGCTGAAGATCAGGGCGTTGTTGTAGATCGTAACAACAGCGATGATAAAAGCGGCGAGCGGCTCGGTGTGAACGACGAAGGTAATCACGACAAACTCAGGCAGGGTAGATACAATCTCGCCCATTGTGCCGGCGACATAGCCGTCCCAGCGCAGCCGCGCCCCGAGCCGCTCTACGGATTGCACCAGCGCCTCGCACGCCCCCTGGAGGATAAAGATTCCGGTGATGAGCTGTAAAAAGGCGACAGATCCCTCGACGGCGAGGAAGATCCCGTTCTCACCGAATCCCAGCCGCTCTCCGAAGGTCACCACGATCCACAGGCCGAACCCCGCGAACATCAGCTTCTGCCAACCCGCGAGCCCTTGTCTCTGAGCTATCGCCTCCATGGCGGACGCTTTTCCTCCTCAGGATATTCGAGCAGCCGAATCCAGTAGATCGGAGACGGCGCGGACATCCTATGTTTTGACCATGCGTCCGTCAACCTTTTTTTAAAGGCGAGAGGCGCCAAGGGGCGGGAGTTGTGTTGGTTAGGCTTAACTCTGCTCGGCCTGGGGATCCGCCCGGGCGACCAGATCCAGGAGGATATCTCTATGCGCTCCCTGGTCGGCCACGATCCGGCTCAGCAGGTCGCCGATCTCCGGGGCGTCGTCCGCTAGAAGGGTGGCGCGCTCCAGGAGGAAGGCCTCCAGGCTCTTTTGATCTTCCAGGTCCTGTACCATTCTTTCCCAGTGGTTTTTGCCGGACCTCGGCGCCGCGTGAGGCTCTTCCAAAGCGCCGCCCATGCCGAGGATTTTTTCTTTGAGGACGCCGACGGCCCGTTCCTTTTCCGAGGCCATCTGCCGCAGGCGGGCCGCTACGTGAGGATAAGGGGCCCTTTCCGCGTGCGCTTTGATCTGATCTGTGAGACGCCGCAAATCGCGATAACCCGATGTGAGAGCGTCGGCGGGATGCCGGAGTTTGCCTTTTCCGTTCTTTGCCGAGGCCGGTCTGAGAATCGCATGAAGCCTGTCGCAGAGCTGCCGGAACATTTTGCGTTATCCCTTCCTCTAGAGAGCAAGATAGGTTTAACAGTGGGTCTTGTCAAGGCTGCCGCCGAGGCGGCTGGTGTTGACTAAACGAGGAGAATCTGTTTGAATCATCGGTACTTTGCGCGTTCAGAGGAGACTATGGCTAGAATTACAGTAGAAGATTGCCTCAACAAGATTCCTAATCGGTTCGAGCTGGTGATGCTGGCCTCTAAAAGGGCGAGACAGCTTTTCAAGGGCGCCAAGCCTCTCATCGAGTCGGACAATCGCGAGGTCGTGGTGGCCTTGAGGGAGATTGCCGGCGGTGAGGTGAGAAAGCTTTCCAAGGAACTTAAACCCGTCTAGCCTTTTCCGTTCCCCTCGTCTAAGGGCACCTGCCGTCCCGACTCTTTTGCTGCGGGCCATTTGTTCGCCTTTGGTTGAAAAGGTGCGTGAAAAGCGTTAAATTTTCTATCGGCCGCCGGGCGGCGGCGCTGTTCCCATGGCTCGAGACAAAGACGTCCCTACCGAAAAGAACCCCGGGGGCGACATCGATCTCCCGAAAGAGATCGATCTCGCGGAGGAGGAATCGTCCGAGAAGGCGCTTGTCCCCTTCGACCCCCTGCAAAGGTATCTCGCCGAAATCCGCCGCTACCCTCTGTTGAGCCGGGAAGAGGAGCACCGGCTCGCGGTCGAATACAAAGAATTCGGCAACATCGAAGCCGCCTACAGGCTCGTGACCGCCAATCTCCGCCTGGTGGTGATGATCGCCCGGGAATACCAGAGGGCGTTCAGGAATCTTCTCGATCTCGTCCAGGAGGGAAACATCGGGCTTATGGAGGCGGTGAAGAATTTTGATCCTTATCGCGGCGTCCGCTTCCCGTCTTACGCGGTGTGGTGGATTCGCGCCTACATCATCCGCTACATCATGAACGACTGGCGCATGGTCAAGATCGGCACCACCCAGGCGCAGCGCAAACTGTTTTTCAACCTGCAGAAGGAAAAGGAGCGGCTGGAAGCGGAGGGATTCACACCCGGTCAAAAACTATTGGCGGAGCGGCTCAATGTGAAAGAGGGGGAGATCGTGGAGATGGAGCAGCGGCTCGCCAACCGGGATCTCTCCACCGACGTTCCGGTCGGGGAAGGCGAGGAGGCGACGCTGCTCGATTTCCTGGCCGACAACAAGGAGACGCCGGAGGAGCGCGTCGCGGAGGCCGAATACCGCCGCGTCTTGAGCGAAAAGATGGAGGAGTTCGGCCGCACTCTGAAAGACAAGGAGTCGGTTATCTTTCGTGAGCGCCTGTTGACCGAAGAGCCGCTGACCTTGAGGGAAATCGGCGAAAAATACGGCATCAGTCGCGAGCGGGTGCGCCAGATCGAAGAAAGGATCAAGAAGAAGCTGAAGGGTTTTCTCGGCAAGGAATTTAAGGACGTCAGGGATGCCGTGGCCGGCGCGGAATAGGGGAAGGATAGCAAAAAAATTAGGGGAGAAGGGAGAGTCGCCTTGCGTTTTGAGAAGGAGATTGAGATTCAAAACTCCCGGGAGCGGGTATGGCAATTCCTCTGGGACGTGGATCGCTTTATTACTTGCCTGCCGGGCTGCAGGGAGGCCGCCACCGTGGAGGCGGGGAAGATCTACACCGCGATGATGGTGGAGAAGGTGGGGCCGTTCCGGGTGGAGTTTCCCATGCGGATCGAGGTGCTGGAAAGCCAGGAGCTCTCCAGCATCAGGGCCCAGGCTGCCGGCAGCGACAACCGGGTCGGCAGTCGCCTCAAGGTAGAGCTCGACGTCCGTTTAAAGGGAGACGGCGCCAAGACGCTGCTCTCGCTGGGAGTGTCGGTGGATATCCTGGGAAAGCTGGCGACCCTGGGACACAGCATCATCAAACGCAGGGCGGACCAGGTGATGGAAGAGTTCGCCCAGGCGATCAAGAACCGGTTGGAAGGGGCTGCTTAAAATGCTCAAACGATTTCGTTTAGAAGAGCCGGAGACCGTCAAGGAAACGTCCGAGCTTCTGGCCCGCTACGGGGAGTCCGCCAGGATCTATGCCGGCGGAACCGAGCTGCTGCTGGCCATGAAGGAAGGACTGATCCACTATGAGAGACTCGTCAACATCAAGAAGATTCCGATTCTGGATGAGGTGCGGGTGAACGACGGAGCGATCCACATCGGAGCTTTATCCACGCACCGCCGGCTCGCCGGCTCGCAGCTCTTGCGCGAGCGTCTCCCCGCCTTCGCGCAGATGGAGGAGAACGTCGCCAATATCCGCGTGCGCGAAGTGGGGACCATCGGCGGCAATCTCTCTTTTGCCGAGCCGCACGCGGACCCCGGGACTCTGCTGCTGGCGCTGGGGGCGAAGCTCGTTGCCGAGAAGGCGACGGGAAAGCGGGAAATCCCGATCGAAAGGTTTTTCGTCGGCGCCTACGAGACCTGCCTGGAGCAGGACGAAGTTCTCACCGGCATCGGGGTGCCGGTTCCGCCGGCCCGTTCCGGCGTGGTCTACCTCAAATTCGGCTACCTCGAGAGGCCGAGCGTGGGCCTGGGCCTGCTGCTGGCCTTCGATAACGACGGGAAGTCGATCGCGGATGCGCGCGTCGCCGTGGGGTGCGTCGGGCCCGCTCCCAAGCGCATAGAGGAGGCCGAGGCGCTTCTCAAGGGCAAGAGCGTGAGAGACGCCTCTCAGGCCGCCGGCAAGGCGGGCGAGATCGCCGGACGCGCTTCCGAGGCGATCAGCGATCTTCACGGGTCCCAGGAGTACAAGGAGCACATAGTGCAGGTGCTGTTGAGCAGGGCCTTTCAGCAGGCCTCGGAGCAGCATGCTTCAGCAGGTAAGGGCCGGGGAGGGTCGCATGGCTAAGCCGATGTCGAGACGAGCGCAAGGGCAGTTCCTGCCGATCTCCTTGACGGTCAATGGAGTCGCGCGCGAAATCGAGGTGGAGCCGCACGAATTGCTGCTGGACGTGGTCCGTGACCGGCTCGGTTTGACGGGCGCCAAGCGGTCCTGTGATGTTCAGGTCTGCGGCGCCTGCACCCTGCTCCTGGACGGGCGCCCGGTCAGCTCCTGCACGCTGCCGGCCTTCGAGGCGCGGGGACGGGAGGTGCTGACCATCGAGGGGCTGGCTCACAACGGCAAGCTGCATCCGCTGCAAGAGG
>MGSR01000075.1 GCA_001798565.1 Deltaproteobacteria bacterium RIFCSPLOWO2_12_FULL_60_16 | reverse complement strand
TTCAGGAGCAGATCCATACTGACGCCGAAGGCCTTTTCCAGGCGCAGGGCCATCTCAGCGGAAACAGAGGCCTTGCCGTTCGCTACATCGGACAGCGTTGCGCGGCGCACGCCGAGAATTTCAGCCGCGCTGGTTACAGTCAAACCGAGAGCCTTAATGATCTCCTCCCGGATGATTTCGCCCGGATGGGGCGGGTTCTTCATAGCCATGGTCTGTTCCTCCTAATGATAATCCTCAAAGTCCACTTCGGTGACTACATTGCCTTCAAGTCTAAATGTAATCCGCCAGTTGCCTGTTACCGTTATGCTGTATTCGCCTTTCCGGGCGCCTCTAAGCGGATGAAGCCTCCAGCCCGGCATGGTCGCCACTTGTGACAGGTTATCGGCAAACTCCAGGGCGGCCAGAATCGCCTTGATCTTCCTGACAGAATGGGCCGGCACGCCGCTCGGGTTGTCATCTTCGTAAAGGCGTCTGACGCCCTTGTGCCGGAACTTCCCGATAATCACGACGCATTGTACGGCATTACCGTACATCCGTCAAGTGGCTTCCAGCAGCGGCAAACAGCCACATGGCAAACCTTAAAATTTAGCATTCCACTCCTCTTTACCATACCGCTCTCTGACGAGCCGCTCGATACTCTCCAGGGAAAGATCCTTGAGTTCCTCCGCCGCGCCCCACGCTTGTTTGAGTGCCTCTTTAACCCTACCTGGTGGCAGGTGGAGGTTGGTTACAAAGTCGCCGTGCGAGCGATTTTGCCGGTAGGGAGGCTGCTTCGAGGGGATGGCCAGCAGCCGGTCCATCAAAGGGATGTCGAAGTCGAGCAGAAAGGTACCGTGAAACAAGAGAAATCGACGTTTCCGGTATTGGGCGTTGCCGGAAAACTTGCGCGTCCCGAAGGCCAGGTCGCTTTGACCTTGAATTTCGACTCCCGGGCCGATCAGGGGTTCCAAGGCGCGCTTGAGAGATTCCAGGACGAACGAGTTTGTTTGGGAGATGCCCTGAAGCGGACCTCGATGATCGATCCTCAGGATCAAAGAATAGTCAAGGCACCCCGGGCCCTGGAGAACGGTCCCGCCGCCGCTACATCTCCTGAAAATGGGGATACGGTTGGCCTGGCAGGAAGGCACATCAATATCGGAATCAATCTTGCTGGAGTGTCCGAGGACGACGAAGTAATCAGGGGGCTGCCAAAATCTTAAAATCTCATCGCTAGAAGATGAGCCCTCGCACCAATGGACCAGGGCCTCGTCACAGGCCAAGTTGTGCTGCGGTGTCGGGAAAGTTATATCCAAATATTTCATTTGACGTCCAACGCGGCCGGAGGCTGAGTCGCTATGCTATGGAATTGAATCGAGCAAGTGAATCCTGTAGATTACTTCTTGGCGACACTAACACGCGCTCCCGCAGCAGGGAGTAGAAGCTGGAAAAAATGGAAGTTGGCAAAAAAGGACAGCCCGACATCTCCGGGCCGGATTATAGCCAGAGCGGCCCCTCCGGTCTACCTCGGGAGTCCGATCACAACTCGATGCGCAAATGGCTGGACTCCCTGGAGTACGTTCTGGGATACGCTTTGAAAAACAGGGAGTCGGAAGAATCGCCCGTGCTCGTGGAGAGCCTTATCGCCAGGCTGCGGGAATCCGGACTGAAAGTCGCGCCGGCGGTCAGCACTCCTTATATCAACACGATACCGCCTGAGAAAGAGCCGCCTTATCCCGGCGACCGGGAGATCGAGCGGCGCGTCAAGAGCTATATTCGCTGGAACGCCATGGCGATGGTGGTGAAGGCCAACCGCATCCATCACGGCATCGGCGGCCACATCTCCACCTTCGCCTCGTGCGCGACGCTCTACGAGGTCGCCTTCAATCACTTTTTCCGAGGCGGCGACGGGGAGAGGCCGGCAGACATGGTCTACTTCCAGGGCCATGCCGCCCCGGGCAATTACGCCAGGGCCTATCTGGAGTGGCGCATCGACGCCAAGCGGCTGCATCATTTCCGGCAGGAGCTGGCCGAGGGCGCGCCCGGCCTGCCCTCCTATCCGCATCCCTATCTGATGCCGGACTTCTGGCAGTTTCCTTCCGTTTCCATGGGGCTGGCCCCGATCATGTCGATCTACCAGGCCCGCTTTATCCGTTACTTGAAGGCGCGCGGTTTTCTGACCGGAGAGGAGCCCAAGGTGTGGTGCTTCGCCGGTGACGGCGAGACGGATGAGCCGGAGGCGACCGGCTCTGTGACGCTGGCGTCGCGCGAGAATCTGGACAATCTCATCTGGGTGGTGAACTGCAACCTGCAGCGGCTGGATGGACCGGTCAGGGGGAACGGCAAGATCATCCAGGAGCTCGAGGCGCTCTTCCGCGGCGCCGGCTGGAACGTCATCAAAGTCATCTGGGGATCCGATTGGGACGCGCTGCTCCGGAGCGACCGGAGGGAGCTCCTGATCAAGCGCATGGAGGAGGCGGTCGACGGGGATTACCAGAAATATTCCGTGGAGCCGGGAAGCTATACGAGAAAACATTTCTTCGGCAAGTATCCGGAGCTGGCGGAATTGGTCAACCATTTGACCGACGACCAGATCCACAAGCTGCTCCGGGGAGGGCACGATCCCAAAAAGGTCTATGCCGCGTACCGAGCGGCCGTGGAGCACAAAGGCTCGCCGACGGTGATTCTCGCCAAGACGGTGAAGGGGTACGGCCTGGGAGAGGCCGGCGAAGGCAGGAACATCACGCACCAGCAGAAGCAGCTCAACGAGCGGGAGCTCAGGGAGTTCCGCAGCCGATTCGACGTCCCGCTCAAAGACGAAGAGGTGGTAGAAACCCCCTTCTATCGTCCGCCGCGAGACAGCGTGGAGACCAAATATCTTCTGGAGCGCAGGAAGAGTCTCGGCGGATTCATTCCTAAGCGGCGCAAGGCGGAGCCGTTGAAGGTGCCGCTCGATGCCTTCGGCGAGTTCTTCAAAGACTCCGGCCATCTGGAGGCCTCCACGACGATGTCGTTCGTCCGCATGCTGAGCAAGCTCCTGCGGGACGCCGAGATCGGCCGGCGCATTGTCCCGATCATTCCCGACGAGGCCAGGACCTTCGGTATGGATGCCCTGTTCCGCCAGGTCGGCATCTATTCGCCCAAAGGGCAGTTGTACGAGCCGGTGGACCGGGAAACGCTGCTGTACTACCAGGAGGCGGAGGACGGGCAGATTCTCGAAGAAGGGATCACCGAGGCGGGCTCCATGTGCTCCTTTATCGCCGCCGGCACCACCTATGCCGACCTCGGTTGTTACATGATCCCGTTTTACATCTTCTATTCCATGTTCGGCTTTCAGCGGGTGGGAGATCTCATGTGGGCGTCCGGAGACATCAAGGCCAAAGGCTTTTTGCTCGGCGCCACGGCGGGGCGGACCACGCTGGCCGGCGAGGGGCTGCAGCATCAGGACGGCCAAAGCCACATCTTGGCCAGCGCCATCCCGACGCTTCTCACCTACGACCCGGCCTTCGCCTATGAAGTCGCCGTGGTCATCCGGGACGGACTGCGCCGCATGTATCAGAACGGTGAAGAGATTTTTTATTACCTCACTTTATACAACGAGAATTATCCGATGCCGGCGATGCCCGATGGGGCGGAGGAAGGCATCCTTAAAGGCCTTTACAGGTTCCGCGAGGGACAAGAGGGGCTGCGGCACAAGGCCCATATCCTCGGCAGCGGGCCGATTCTCAGAGAGGCCTTGAGGGCGCAGGAGATCCTGGCCGAAAGGTACGCAGTCTCGGCCGATGTCTGGAGCGCGACCAGCTACAAGATACTGCGCGGCGAGGCGCTGCAGGCGAAAAGGTGGAACCTGCTGCATCCGACCGCCGCCCCCAGGAAGTCTTACCTGGAGACGGTCCTGGAAAAGGAGCGGGGGGTTTTCGTGGCTGTGTCCGACTACATGAAGATCGTGCCGGATCAGATCGCCCCCTGGGTCCCGGGCGGATTGACGACGCTCGGCACCGACGGCTTCGGCAGGAGCGATGTCCGATCCAGACTGAGGCGTTTCTTTGAAGTGGACGCCGAGACGACCGTCATCGCGACTCTCTATGCCCTTTCTCAGCAAGGCGCCGTGTCTCCGCAGGCCGTGGAAAAGGCGATCAAGGATTTGCGTGTGGACCCGGAGAAGGCGCATCCTTTTTACCTGTAGGGCGAGAAAATTTCTTAAACGGCGTATCTCATGGATGTTAGAGTACCCCGGCTGGCGGAAGGCGTGGAGTCGGCCACGGTCGCCAATATTCTGGTCTCCGAGGGCGGCCGGATCGCGCGGGATCAGGTGATCCTCGAGTTGGAAACGGAGAAGGCGGTTGGCCCGATTCCCTCGCCCGCCGCCGGCACAGTGACGAAGATCCACGTGAAGCCGGGAGAAGAGGTGGCGGTCGGGCAGGTGCTGATCTCGGTTGCCGAAGAGGAAGCGGCGGAGAAGGCGCCTGCTGCCGCGCCGCGCGCAGCGCCGCAGCCCGAGGCAGGGCCGTGGGAAGAGTACCGCTACGAATCCAGCAGCGGCCTGGCGCCGCCGGCCTCTCCGTCCGTGGTCAAGATCGCCCGGGAATTAGCCATCGACCTCACGAGAGTCAAGGGGAGCGAGCGCGGCGGCAGGATTACCCTTGAGGACCTGCGGGCGTACGTCGAGCATCTGCAACGGATCGCATATGCCCCGAGGCCGGCTCTGGAGAAGGCCGAGAAGCCGGCGCCCAAGGGGATCGATTTTTCTCGCTGGGGCCCGGTCGAGAAGAAACGGATCTCTTCTCTCAGGCGAACGGTCGGTCAGCGGATGCACGATTCCTGGTCCACGATTCCACACGTCACCCAGTTCGACGAGGTGGATATCACCGATCTCCTGGCGCTGCGAAAGAAATTCGCCCCCGGCTTTGAAAAGAAAGGGACGCACCTGACGCTGACCCCCTTTGTCATGAAGGCGCTGGTGACGGCGTTGAAAAAGCATCCCGCCTTCAACTCCAGCCTGGACGAGGCCAGCGCAGAGGTGGTCTTCAAGGGGTACTACCATTTCGGCGTTGCCGTGGATACCGAGGCGGGCCTGATCGTGCCGGTGGTGCGGGATGTGGACAAGAAGGGCATGTGGGACCTTGCGGCCGAGCTGAATGGGTTGGTGGAAAAGACCAGACAGAGAAAGATCTCGCTGGACGAGCTGCAGGGGAGCTCCTTTACGATTACCAACCAGGGGGGGATCGGCGGCGGCCATTTCACCCCCATTATCAACAAGCCTGACGTGGCCGTGCTGGGACTGGGCCGGGCCGCGCTCCAGCCCGTGTTGAGAAAAGGGAAGGTGCATGGGCGCATGATGCTGCCGATCTGTCTCTCCTATGATCATCGCGTGGTCGACGGCGCCGACGCGGTGCGCTTTGTGAACGAGCTGGTTCAGGCGCTCGCGAGCTTTTCGGAAAAAGAGCTGAAGAGGTAAGCGGCGGATGGAACCGATCAAAACAGAGATCGTGGTCGTCGGGGCCGGCCCGGGCGGTTACGCCGCGGCCTTTTACGCCGCGGACAAAGGGAAAAAAGTCATATTGGTCGATCGCGCCGAGCGTCTCGGCGGGGTCTGTCTGAACCACGGCTGCATCCCCTCCAAGGCGCTGCTCCACGCCACCGGGATGATCCGTGACGCAGCGGCATCGAACGCCCGGGGGATCAGCTTCGAGGCGCCCAAGATCAATCTCGACAAGCTGCGCGCCTGGAAGGACTCGGTCTTGGAAAAGCTGGGGCAGGGTCTCGGCATGCTGGCCCAGAAGCGCGGCGTCGCGCTGCTGCGAGGGAAAGGCCATTTTGAGGACTCTCAAACCCTGCGGGTGGAGACGCCGGAGGGGCAAAAATTTATCGGCTATGAAAAGGCGATCATCGCCGTCGGCAGCAGGCCGGCCATGCCTGCGGCCTTTGACCTGGGCAACAAGCGGGTGATGACCTCCACGGAGGCCCTGGAGATCGAAGAGGTGCCGAAGACGCTCCTGGTGGTCGGGGGTGGTTATATCGGAATGGAGCTGGGGACGGTCTACGCGACGCTGGGCAGCGAGGTAGTTCTTACCGAGGCCTTAAGCTCCACGCTGGTGGGTGTGGACTCCGATCTCGTCCGGCCGGTGATGAGGTATGCCGACAAGGCGTT
>MGSR01000074.1:6053-8718 GCA_001798565.1 Deltaproteobacteria bacterium RIFCSPLOWO2_12_FULL_60_16 | reverse complement strand
CTGCGTTATCCATGACCCGGTTACCGCCTTCGATATTCTCCTGCCCCGGCTGTTGGCGGGGGAGAAAGTGACGCGCTCCGACATCATCGCGCTGGGGCTTGGCGGGCTGCAACAAAAACATGACCACTAGCAGGCCGCTGAAAAAGGCCCATCTACTTCGTTGCGCTCGACCTCCTCGCTCGACGTACAAAAAGAGTACGCCTGCGCTTGTCGGTTTCTCGCGCGCCTTGTATCTGGGACCTTTTTGACCGGCCTGAGAACGGAGTTTTCAACTGAAATTTTGATTCGGAGGAGGAAATTATGCTGGTGCTAAAGACGCTGAAAGAGAGATGTGATCCGCGATGGAGCGCGCTTCTGGTCGTCGACGTCCAGAATGATTTCGTAAGCTCGAAGGGCAGCGCCGCAAAGCGGGGCGAAGATGTGGGCGCGGCTCAGGCTATGGTGCCCAAGCTGATTCGCCTGATCGAAGAGGCCGGGCGGGTCGGGCTGACTGTTGTCTATGTCAGGACGACCCACAGCGAGTGGACCGATACGCCGAGCTGGATTTATCGCAAGTCGCAGCAGAGCGCCTTAGATACCTGCCGCGAGGGCACCTGGGGCACGGAATTCTACCAGGGCATCTCCCCTCTCCCCAGCGAGAGGGTCGTCATCAAGCACCGCTACAGCGCCTTTATCAATACGGATCTCAATACGGTGCTCAAGGCGAAGGGCATCGAGAGCGTTCTGGTCACGGGCGTGGCCACCAATGTCTGCGTCGAGACCACGGCCCGGGACGCCTACATGTATGACTACTACGTTACGATGGTCGAGGACGGGGCTGCGGCTTACGATCCGAAATTGCACGAATCCACGCTGGAAAATATGCGCCGCCATTTCGGCCTGGTAGCCACTTCCGAGGAGATCATGGAGACGTGGAAGGGGTTGGCGCAGAGAAAAGCCGCTGGACTGTAGTTATTAGTTACTAATTGATTAAATAACTGGCTCGGCCTGCTGCCAATACCCAGTGACCAGCAACTAAACTACTTCATGAAATTGGCGTTGATCTTGTCGAGCAGCTCGGCAGGCGGCTGCAAGAGATCCTGTCCCAGCTCGGCCAGAGGCGTCTCGCAGAGATTTAATTCCTCGGCGAATTCCAGACGATTGGGATCGTAGTAGATCAGACCGGTCAGAAACTTCCCTTCCGCCACGGCGGCGTGGATGGTCTGGAGCGCCTGCATCCGGCTGGTCGGGTCGTAGTTGTCCGACAGCTTGTGCAGGATAATCCGCGAGCCGTCGTGCAGCTCCACCGCCTGGTCGGTGCCCTTCTGGTAGTCGACATCGATGTTCTCGTAGCTGGGGATGAAGTCGACGTCGTGGATCGGGTCGAGGTGTCCCTTCACGTACTTCAAGCTTTTCGTCGACCCTTCATGGTTGTTGAATGTCACGCATGGGCTGATGACATCCAAGATAGCAGTCCCTTTGTGCGCCAGGGAGCCCTGGATCAAAGGGGCGAGCTGCTTGCGGTCGCCGGAGAAGCTTCGGGCCACGTAGGTGGCGCCCAGGATGATCGCGAGCTCGCAAATATCGATCGCCGGGATGTCGTTGATCTTGCCGCCTTTCATCACGCTGCCCTTATCGGCGGTGGCCGAGAACTGCCCCTTGGTGAGCCCGTAGACACCGTTATTCTCGATGATGTAGGTGAGATTGATGTTGCGCCGCACCATGTGGCAGAAATTGCCGAGGCCGATGGCCGCCGTGTCTCCGTCACCCGATACCCCGATGGGGATGAGGCTATGGTTGGCGATGTTGGCCCCGGTGGCCAGCGCCGACATCCTGCCGTGGACCCCGTTAAAGCCGAAGGATTGGCCGAGGAAATAGGCCGGCGTCTTTGAGGAGCAGCCGATGCCGGAGAGCTTGATGACCTTGCGTGGATCCACGCTGCTTTCAAAAAAGGCCCTCATGACCGATGCCGAGATGGCATCGTGGCCGCAGCCCCGACACATGGTCGAGACCCCGCCCTCGTAATCCTTTTCCGTCAGATTGACGCGGTTAGTCTTCTCTCCTGCCATTTTCCTTCCCCTGTTCTCGCTTTCGCCTGATGCTGCGTGATTTGTCGCACCACCTCCAGCGTGGTGACCGGAAGGCCGTCGTAGATGAGCACGCTGACGATGTTAGCCGCCAGATCCGGCCACTCCTCCTTGAAGATCGAGGCCATCTGAGCGTCCCGGTTTTGCTCCACCAAATAAACCACGTCGTGGGCCGCGAGGAAGCCTTTGCTCTCTTCGGTCAACGGCAAGGCCCGCAACAGCAGGTGGTCGGTTTTGAGTCCGGATGCCCGCAGCCGGTCGCGCGCCTCCCGCACCGACTCGTAGCTTGAGCCGAAGCAGATGACACCGGTCTTCACGCCGTCGCTCATTTCGATGATCGGCTTGGGCACGTGCTGGCGCGCGGTGTCGAACTTTCTGCGCAGGCGGTCGAGCGTTTCCTTATAGTCCTTTTCGTCCTCGGAATAGCGCGCGTCGGAGTCATGACCGGAGCCGCGGGTAAAATAGGCGGCCTTGCGGTTGGGATTCCCCGGTATGGTCCGGTAGGGGATGCCGTCGCCGTCGGCGTCGAAGTAGCGGCGGAACTTTTTTCCCTGTTTTTCCAATTGTTCCAGCTGTTCGGCGTTGAGAAGCTTGCCGCG
>MGSR01000074.1:0-5766 GCA_001798565.1 Deltaproteobacteria bacterium RIFCSPLOWO2_12_FULL_60_16 | reverse complement strand
TTACCATCCCTCGGCCGCGATCTCGTCTTCCGCCTGAACGATCGCGTAGGTCGCCCTGCCGTCTTTCTTGCGCAGGCGGGGAAGATAGTATTCCAAGGCCTCGGCTAGAGAGCTCGAGGGGGTGATGGGATACCAGGAGATGACGGAAACGCCCCCGTAGATCGCGCCCAGCGCGCACGCCGTGTTGCCTTCGGTGATGATCTTCCCTTTGTTGCCGTCGGCGATAGGCGCCAGGCGGCAGATGTTTTGCGTGTAGCCTTTCTCTTTGATGTAGTCGAAGCCGGCCTGGATGCAGGCCAGGTTGGACTCAATGACCGCCGGCTTCTTTCCGAAAGTGTCTTCCAGGACCGCTTTGATCGTCTCCATGTCGATGCCGAACAAATAAGCCAGGGCGCCCACGTAGACCATGTTTCTTTGCTTGGTGCGGAGCGGGGAGGCGGGCACGAGCTTTTGCACGAGATTGTTGGCCGGGACGCCCATGTATTGGACCCCGTCCCGCTTCAGATTAGTAGCCAGCGGCGTGGAATCGTCATAGAGGATGATGCCGCCGTCGCGGACCCGATAAATGTCCTTGGCGGCAGTCGCGTCATTAAACATCACGATGACGTCGATGGTGTCCTTGCGGGCCATATAGCCGTCGGCATTGGCGCGAATCTGATACCAGGTGGGCAGCCCCTGAATGTTGGATGGGAACATGTTCTTCGAGGAGCAGGGTATGCCCATCTTGAAGATGGCTTTAAAGAGGATATTGTTTGCGGATGCGCTTCCGGTTCCGTTTTCCGTGGCAATAGAGATGCTGAGATCGTTGACCGTAGGTGTTTCCATAAACGGAGTTGCCTTCCTCCCTCCTAGCTAGCGATTTTTAGCTTAACATAATCGCTGGAAAAGACAAGAAACCGCTGATTTATCCAGGGGTATAGTGTTCTTCGGAGTCCCAGAATTCTTCAATTTCCTTCCAGGTTTTGCGGACATTTTCGTCGATATCGAATGCCTTGGCATACTTAAGGACATCCCTCATGGAGACGATCCCGACGAGCTCCCCCCGGTCGCCCCGGATAGGCACGTGGCGAAAGCCTCTGTGGTACATTTCGTCCAGCACCTCGCCGACCAGGGCGGAATGGGCCATAGTGACAAAATCCGCCGTCATGACCTCGCTGGTGGGAGTCTTCCTAGTGTCGATCTCTTTCACGGCCACCCTTACGAGAACGTCGCGCTCGGTGAAGATTCCCTTGGGCTCCCCGCGGCTCAAGAGAATGACGCAATCGGTGTCTTTCTTGATCATCGTCTCGAGCGTATAGAAGATCGTCTGCCCGGCATCTACGGTGACGAGCTCCCGCGACATGATGCTGCCGATGGTTTGCGTCTCCGCGAGCCCGCGTCCGAGCTCGGCGGCGAGCTTGAGGATCCGGCGCATGGAAACCATCCCGATGATCGACCCCTTCTCGTCCTGAAGCAGCAAGTGGCGGAATTTGTTTTGGTACATGGCCCCGAGCGCTTCGACGATATGGGTGTCCTGGCTCACGGCGCGGATCGGGCTCGTCATGACCTTCTTGATGCTGGTTTTTTTGGCGTCGAGCTTCTTGTTCATGACGCGCCTGAGCACGTCGCGCTCGGTGAAAAACCCTGCCGGCGTCTGCTTATCCGTGATCAGGAGCCTGCCGACTTTTTTCTCCGCCATCAGCGCGATGGCGTCGTAAACGGTGCTGGAGGCGTCGAGGGTAATGATCTCTCTCGTCATGATCTCGCTGGCCTTGTTGGACAGCATGGGGCACCTCCGTGCGGCGATCAGATCCCGCCGCGAGACGGTTGCGGATTCGCAGGAATCGGGGTTCCGCTAAAATATCCCTCTTTTTTTTTACCGGCGCAAGAGGGTATAACGCGCGTGTGGGCTGCTCGGCCCACGGAGGGTATGTGATTGCAGGGCAGGGACAGGCGTGGTAAATTTATTTTTTATTCTTAAGGAGAATTGGCGGTATGAGTCGGCAAGAGATCCAGCCCGGCCACGAGGTGGTCACCGAGACCAAGAAAAAGCTCAAAAAGCCTCCCTTATACAGGGTCCTGCTGCACAACGACGATTACACCACGAAGGAGTTTGTCGTGGAGATCCTGCAATACGTCTTCCATAAAGAGCATACCGAGGCGGTGCAGATAATGCTCCATGTCCACAAAAAGGGGATCGGGGTAGCCGGGGTTTACACCTATGAGGTGGCGGAAACCAAGGTGACCCTGGTGGAGAGCCTGGCGCAACAGCACGAATATCCGCTGAAATGCACCATGGAAGAGGCCTGAAGATGATCAGCAAGGACTTACAGGCGACTCTGAATTTGGCCTTCGCCGAGGCCAAGCGCCGGCGTCACGAATACATCTGTATCGAGCACCTGCTTTTCGCCCTGCTCCAGGATAAGGACGCGGGTCCGGCGATCGTGCAGTGCGGGGGGGATATCGCGCGGCTCAAAAGGGCGCTGGAGGAGTTTTTTCAGAGCCATCTGGAAAGCCTGCCCGAGGGGCTCAAGCGGGAGCCGCAGCAGACCCTCGGCCTGCACCGGGTGCTGCAGAGGGCGGTGATCCATGGCCAATCCGCCGAGAAAAAGGAGATTCACGGCGGCAATCTCCTGGCGGCCATCTTCCGGGAGCCGGATTCCTACGCGGTCTACCTTCTTGAACAGCAGGGAATCAGCCGTCTCGATATCGTCAATTATATCTCGCACGGCATCTCCAAGATTCCCACGGGTGAGGATTGGCCGGCCGGCCGGGAGGAGGCGGGGGACGAGGAGGCGCCGAGGCCGGTGGCGAATCCGCTCGAGGCCTTCGCGGTAAATCTGGTGGAAAAGGCCCGGCAGGGCCATATCGACCCATTGATCGGCAGAGAGGACGAAATCCAGCGGACTATCCACGTCCTGTGCCGCAGACGCAAGAACAACCCGATCTATGTGGGCGATCCCGGCGTGGGAAAGACCGCGATCGCCGAGGGGCTGGCGCTGAGAATCCACGAGGGGAGGGTCCCCGAGGCCCTCAAGGAAGCCGCTGTCTATGCCCTGGACATGGGGGCGCTGCTCGCCGGGACCAAGTTCCGGGGCGACTTCGAGGCGCGCCTCAAAGGGGTCCTGGCTGCCTTGAAGAAGCAGCCCCATTCGATTCTCTTCATTGACGAGATCCACACCGTGGTGGGCGCGGGCGCCACCAGCGGCGGCTCCATGGACGCATCCAATATCTTGAAGCCGGCTCTCGCCTCCGGCGAGCTGAGATGCATCGGCTCGACCACATACCACGACTATAAGAGCTACTTTGAGAGAGACCGGGCGCTGGCGCGCCGCTTCCAAAAGATCGAGATCTCGGAGCCGAGCGTGGAGGAGAGCTACCAGATCCTGCAGGGGCTCAAGCCACACTATGAGAAGCATCATGGCGTGCGCTACACCTCCGCGGCCCTGCGCGCGGCGGTGCAGCTCTCCGCCAAGCACATCAACGACCGGCGCCTGCCGGACAAGGCGATCGACGTCATCGACGAGGTCGGGGCGGCGGTGAAGATCCAGCCGCCGGACAAGCGCAAGAAGAGCATCGGCGTTAAAGACATCGAGAATATCGTCGCCAAGATCGCCAAGATCCCGCCGCGCAGCGTCTCGGCGTCGGACAAGGAACAGCTCCAGAATTTGGATCGCGACTTGAAGCTCACCGTTTTCGGCCAGGACGCGGCGATCGAGACGCTGGCGAGCGCGATCAAGCTCTCCCGCTCGGGCCTCGCCCAGCCGGAAAAGCCGATCGGCTGCTTTCTCTTCTCCGGCCCCACGGGCGTGGGCAAGACCGAGGTGGCCAAGCAGCTCGCGCGCATCCTGGGGGTGGAGTTTATCCGCTTCGACATGAGCGAGTACATGGAGAAGCATACCGTCTCGCGCCTGATCGGCGCCCCGCCGGGCTACGTGGGGTTCGATCAGGGTGGCCTGCTGACGGACGGAGTGAACAAGAACCCTTACGCCGTGCTCCTGTTGGACGAGGTCGAGAAGGCGCATCCCGATCTCTTCAACATCCTGCTGCAGGTGATGGATCACGCCGCGCTCACCGACAACAACGGGAAAAAGGCCGACTTCCGCAACATCATCCTGATCATGACCACCAACGCCGGCGCGCGCGAGATGAGCGGCGCGCCGCTCGGATTCGGCGAGCGCTCCAACGTCGGCAAGGGCAAGGAGGCGATCGAGAAGATGTTCAGCCCGGAGTTTCGCAACCGGCTGGACGCCATGATCGTCTTTAATTCCTTGAGCCCGGAGATCATCGAGCGCGTGGTGGACAAATTCATCGTCGAGCTGGATCTGCAGTTAAACGAAAAGAAGGTTTTCTTGAGTCTCTCTCCCAGGGCGCGCAAATGGCTGGCCGAGCGCGGCTATGATCCCATTTTCGGCGCCAGACCCATGGCGCGGCTGATCCAGACCGAGATCAAGCGGCCGTTGGCCGACGAGATACTGTTCGGCAGGCTGCAAAACGGCGGCAACGTCGAGATCGACGAGCGCGAGGGCAAGCTCACCTTCTCCTACAGCGAGCCTCCGGCTGCAGAGGTGAAGAAGCCTTCAGCCACGGTTCAGGAGCCGGAATCTACCTAGCCATCTAGTCGTTAATCCGACTCCTTCGGCAAACTTCACCTGCCTCTATGGAACAAATCGTCGTCGGTTTATTTCTCGCCTTTTTCGCCCTGGAGTTTCTCGTTGAGTTCGTGCTCAACGAGATCAACATGCGTTACGTCGGCGAGAGCCGGGCGCGGGGAAACATTCCGGTTATATTCCAGGGAAGGGTGAGCCAGGAGGATTATGACAAATCCGTTGACTACACGCTCGTGAAGGGACGATTCGAGCGCTGGGCGCAAGTTTACGGAAGCCTGATGACTCTATTTATCCTGTTTGGCGGGCTCCTCCCCTATTTCGAGCGGCTTACTCATGACATCGCGGGCTTGTTCCGGGCTGTCTTTAGGGCCCAGGGAATCCTCTTTTGCTTCAGTGTCGCGTTGACTTTTTCGCTTCTGTCCCTTCCCACAGGACTCTACTCTACTTTTGTGCTTGAAGAACGCTTCGGCTTTAACCGGACCACCGTGAAGCTCTATCTCCTCGACAAGCTGAAGGGGTTTTTGGTGAGTCTTGTCATCGGCATCCCCTTTCTCTTCGGCGTCTTTTATCTCATGGAAGAGAGCGGCCCCTACTGGTGGCTCTGGGCGTTTCTTTTTATTCTCGCCTTTGACATCCTGATGGTGATTCTCTATCCGACTTTGATCGCGCCGCTGTTCAACAAATTTGAGCCGCTAAAAGAGGGCGAGCTGCGCGAGCGCATTTTGACATTGGTCGAGAAGACCGGCTTTAAGACCAGCGGGATCTACACGATGGACGGCTCCAGGCGCTCGAGCCATTCGAACGCCTACTTTACCGGTCTGGGAAGGGTCAAGCGGATCGTGCTCTTCGATACCCTGGTAGCGCAGATGACGGCTGGGGAAGGGTTGGCGGTTCTGGCGCACGAGATCGGCCACTACAAGATGAAGCACATACGGAAGATGCTGCTCATCCAGGGGATCTTTCTCTTCGCGGGGCTCTATATTCTAAGCCTGCTCATCGGCTATGAGCCGCTGTTTCGGGCCTTCGGTCTCGGGCCATCCAGCCACGCGGCCCTGGTCCTCTTCAGCCTCCTCTCCGGCCCTTTTACCTTCTATCTTACTCCCGTGATGAACCTGGTCTCGCGCCGGCACGAGTATGAGGCGGATCGCTTTGCGGTAAGAACTTTAGAAGAAGGGAG
>MGSR01000073.1:4951-11674 GCA_001798565.1 Deltaproteobacteria bacterium RIFCSPLOWO2_12_FULL_60_16 | reverse complement strand
CGCTCGCAGCATGGCCGCATGATGCCGGAGGACGGTCTGGCGGCGATCCGGCATCACGACGCGATCTTCTTCGGCGCCTGCGGCTTTCCCGGCGTCCCGGACCACCTCTCGTTATGGGAGTTGCTGATTCCCATGCGCCGGCAGTTCGATCTCTACGTGAATCTGCGCCCGGTGCGGCTCATGCCGGGGATCAAATCGCCGCTCGCGGGGCGAAATGTCGGCGATGTCGAATTCTGGGTCGTGCGCGAGAACACGGAGGGCGAATACTCTTCTGTCGGCGGGCGGATTTTCGAGGGCACCGCGCGCGAGACCGTGATGCAAACCGCGACCTTCACCCGGCGCGGCGTCGATCGCATTGTCAAATACGCCTTCGAGCTGGCGCGCACGCGGCCGAAAAAACATCTTACCTCGGCGACGAAGTCGAACGGCATTACCATTACCATGCCCTACTGGGACGAGCGCGTAAGGGCGATGGCAGAGAGCTATACCGACGTCAAATGGGATCAATATCATATCGATATTCTGACCGCGCATTTCGTGCAGCATCCCGACTGGTTCGATGTCGTGGTGGCGTCCAACCTCTTCGGCGACATCCTTTCCGACCTCGGCCCGGCTTGCGCCGGCACCATCGGCATCGCGCCTTCGGCCAACATCAACCCGGAGCGTGACTACCCGTCCATGTTCGAGCCGGTGCACGGCTCGGCCCCGGACATCGCCGGCAGGAAGATCGCCAATCCCATTGGTCAGGTCTGGTCGGGGGCGATGATGCTCGAGCATCTCGGCCACCCGGACGCAGCGAACGCCATCGTGAAGGCCATCGAGACCGTGCTCATAGAAGGGCCGCGCACGCGCGACATCGGCGGCAAGGCGGGCACGGAGGAAGTCGGAAAAGCGATTGCGGCGGCGATTTGATGGGCTGGCCGGTGCGGCTCGCCCGGGCGATTTCTTTGCAATTGTGAAAAATCAGCCAAGGCGTTTTGCACCTGTGACAAAAAAACCTTTTGCCCCCCCTGTGCGACCCTGCTGAGAACCTGCTTGGATACAGAAATCGTTCTCCTTTTCTGTGGCATGCAATTTGCGTCGCCCAATTCAATAAAAGGAGAACAGCCATGGCAACTCCAGCGAAAAAATTATCCATACTCATGCCGAAGGAATCCACTCCAACCGTGCCATCCGTCTCGGAGGGGAAGCCCAAAGGCTATCTCTGGCTCCGCTACCTGATCCCCATCGCAGTGGGGTTGGCGATATGGTTCTCGCCCGCCCCGGCGGGAGTCAGCGCGAAGGGCTGGCAGCTACTGGCGATCTTCGTAGGCACCATCGTGGGGATCATCTCTCAGCCGCTGCCCATGGGGGCGGTGGCCATCACCGGCATCGCCCTCTGTGCCGTGACGGGCACCCTGAGCTTGGGCGATGCCCTGAGCGGCTTCGCCGACGGCACCATCTGGCTGATCGTGGCGGCATTCATGTTCGCCCGCGGCTTCATCAAGACCGGCCTGGGAAGCCGCATCGCCTACCTGTTCATCGCGGCCTTCGGTAAGCGGAGCCTGGGCCTGGGCTACAGCCTTGCGGCCACGGACCTGGTGCTGTCCCCCGCGATGCCGAGCAACACCGCGCGGGCAGGCGGCGTCGTCTACCCGATACTGCGCTCGATCGCGAGTGCCTACGGGAGCGAGCCGGACGACGGCACGGCGCGCAAGCTCGGCGCCTTTCTGGTCAAGAACTCCTTCCAGGCCACGATTATCACCAGCGCCATGTTCATGACCGCGATGGCGGCCAACCCGCTCGTCGTAAAACTGGCGGGCGAGCAGGGCTTGAACCTGACCTGGGGAAGCTGGGCTCTGGCCGGGCTCGTGCCGGGCCTGGTGAGCCTCGCGCTGGTGCCCTGGGTCCTCTACAAGGTCTACCCGCCCGAGATCAAGGAAACGCCCGCCGCCGTCAAGCTCGCGAAGGATAAGCTGCGCGAGCTGGGATCGGTGAAGCGGGCCGAGTGGACGATGCTGGGCGTCTTCATCGTCGTGCTGGCGTTGTGGATCTTCGCCCCGCTGCTCGGCAACCTGAACGCCACCACGACCGCGCTTGCAGGGTTGGCTATCCTGCTCATCGCGGGGGTGCTGACCTGGGACGACGTCGAGAAGGAGCGCAAGGCGTGGGACACCCTGGTCTGGTTCGCCGCCCTGGTCATGATGGCCACCTTCCTGGGCAAGCTGGGGGTCATCAAGTGGTTCAGCAGTGAGATGGCCGGCGGCGTCAAGGGGCTCGACTGGATCACCGCGCACATGGCGCTGCTGCTGGTCTACTTCTACGCCCACTACCTGTTCGCGAGCATGACCGCCCACATCGCGGCTATGTATGCGCCCTTCCTGATCGTCTCGATCGCGGCGGGCACGCCGCCGATGTTCGCGGCCCTGACCCTCGCCTTCGCGAGCAGCCTCCACTCCTCCACCACCCACTACGGCACCGGCCCCGCGCCTATGTACTTCGGCTCGGGCTACGTGACCATGGGCGCCTGGTGGGGGCTCGGGCTGCTGGTCAGCGTGGTCAACATCGTCGTCTGGCTGGTGGTCGGCGGCCTCTGGTGGAAGATGCTGGGGCTGTGGTAAGTCAGGCAGAGACAGGCTGTTGAAAAAGGCCCATCTACTTGTAAGCCAACATCGGCCCGGAGGCGCGCTTCCCGCCGGAGGCGTCTCTCAAGATCGATGCAATAGCTCCCTCGGGGAACGCGCTCTCGGCTGTGGCCGATGGAGCAGTGCTTAAACCGAACCTTTTCGTCTCTACGTCCGCAGCCTCACTCGCGCTCCCCTCGGTCGCTCCGTAAAGCGAGGGGGCCTGGCGAGCGACCACTACCTCTTTGCCGAGGGGCAGAGGTCATTCAGAGTGCAGAGCTGACATTGGGGCTTTCTGGCGTGGCAGGTCTTGCGCCCGTGGAAGATCAGCCGGTGGGAGAAGCCGCTCCAGAGCTCGCTCGGTAAAAGGCGCATGAGATCGCGCTCGATTTTTTCCGGATCTTCTTCTCTGGTAAGACCGAGTCGGCGGGAGAGCCGCTTGCAATGCGTGTCGACCACGATCCCCGGCACGCCGAAGGCGCTGCCCAGGATCACGTTGGCGGTCTTCCTTCCCACGCCCGCCAAGCGCGTGAGTTGCTCCATGGTTGACGGCACCTCGCCGTTGTGACTTTTCACGAGCTGCTCGGCGCACTTCTTGAGAGATCGCGCCTTGGAGCGGAACAGCCCCAGGCGGCGGATGAGTTTCTCAATGTCACGGCCGGCGGCCCGGGAGAGCCTCTCAGGTGTGGGATAACGGCGAAAGAGCTCCGGGGTCACTTGGTTGACCGCCTCGTCCGTGCACTGGGCGGAGAGAATCGTGGCGATCAGCAGATCGTAATTATTGCGGTGATGGAGCGGGACACGGATGTCCGGAAAGCTTTGTGCCAGTCGCTCCGTGATAGCTTGAATTCTTCGCCTTTTTTCCTGGATTGTCTCCGGCTTTTTCACCGCGGCCCCACCGCGAAGGCTTTCTTCCCCGCATAGAGCGCCCTCTTGCCCAGTTCCTCTTCGATCCTTAAAAGCTGGTTGTATTTGGCGGTGCGCTCGCCCCGGCAGGGCGCGCCGGTCTTGATCTGTCCGGCATTGGTGGCCACGGCGAAGTCGGCAATGGTGACATCCTCCGTCTCTCCCGAGCGGTGCGAGATCACCGTAGTATAAGCGGCTTTTTTCGCCAGCCTCATCGTTGCCAGAGTTTCGCTCAGCGTGCCGATCTGGTTCAGTTTGATCAGAATCGAGTTGGCGACGCCGGATTCGATGCCGCGCTGAAGTCTCTGCTTGTTCGTCACGAAGATGTCGTCACCCACGAGCTGTACCTTCGCTCCCATCAGCTTCGTCAGCATCGCCCATCCCTCCCAATCGTCCTCAGCCAACCCGTCTTCGATGGATATGATCGGGTATTGTCTTACCCAATCTTCGTACAGGCGCGCCATCTCCTCCCGGCCCCTTGCCGCGCCGTCGGATTTCTTGAAGACATAACGATCCCTCTCGTACATGCCGCTAGCCGCGACATCCAGGCCGAGGGCGACCTCGTCCCTGGGCCGGTAGCCGGCCTGGCTCACCGCCTCCAGCAAAAGCTCGATTGCCTCCTCGTTGCCTCTGAGGCGGGGGGCGAAGCCCCCTTCGTCCCCGACGCTGGTCGAATAGCCGCGTCCCTGCAGCACCTTCTTCAGGGTTTGGAAGATCTCCACGGCCGCTCTCAAGGCCTCGGCGAAGCTCTTCATCCCGAAAGGGATAATCATGAATTCCTGCACGTCCACGTTGTTGTCGGCGTGCACCCCGCCGTTGACCACGTTCAACATCGGCACCGGCAGCGTTCTCGCCCGCGGGCCGCCGAGATAACGGTAGAGGGGCTGCCCCTCATGCCGCGCCTCGGCCTTGGCGGCGGCGAGGGATACCCCCAGGATGGCATTGGCCCCGAGACGGCCCTTGTTGGGCGTGCCGTCCAGCGCGATCATCAAACGATCCAGCCCCTCCTGATCTTTCGCCTCGCGGCCGCGCAGGCGCGGCGCGATCATGCGGTTCACGTGCTCAACCGCTCGCGCCACCCCCTTGCCCAGAAAACGCTTGTCACCGTCTCTCAGCTCCACCGCCTCGTGCTCCCCTGTGGAGGCCCCTGACGGAACCGTCGCCCGGCCGAGCGTGCCGTTCTTGAGAGTTACGTCCACCTCTATCGTGGGCTGGCCGCGGGAATCTAACACCTCGCGGGCATGGATCTTGTGAATTTTCATCGTTCACCTCCGAGTGTCCCTTCTTCGCGGTTCGCGCTGATGAAGCGGCAGAGAAGGATAAAATGTGCTATATTCATGGTGTTTCCTCTCTCTATTTATGCCCCAAGCCAACAGATCGCGCTCCTGGGCGCTCTATATCTTCTGCGCCTTGCTCCTGAGCCTGTCGCTCTTTACGACTTTCGGCGAGAGGGGCCTGCTCCATCTCTGGCGCCTGCGGGGAGAACAGGGCAAGCTCGACGACTCCAACTTTCTCCTGCAAAAGGAAAACGAGGTCCTCCGAGAGCGCATCCACCGCCTGCGCCATGACGACCTCTACCTGGAGAAAATCGCCCGGGAGGATCTCGGCCTGGTGCGACCAGGAGAAATTATCTATCGCTTCGCCTCCGCGGAGTCAAAAAGAAATCGCAGCAGGGCGCTCAGCGACTTTCGCTCTGAATCGTCCCGGTCATCGGAACAAAAAGAACGCCCGTAATGTCCTCCAGTTGCTGTTTGCCCGCCTTCTTTCTTATCCGGACCAAACGCTGACCCCGGCGCTCGCTGCCCAAAGGCATCACCAGCCGTCCCTCCTCTCGGAGCTGCTGCCACAGCGGCGCGGGGACCTTTTCCGCAGCGGCGGTGACTAGAATCGCGTCAAAGGGCCCTTTTTCCCGCCAGCCGAAAAATCCGTCCCCTTCCTTGACCCAGGTATTCCTGTAGCCGAGCCGCGACAAGGTTGCTCTCGCCCTCTCGGCCAGGGCAGGAATAATCTCGACACTGTAGACCTCTTTAGCCAGGCGGCTCAACACCGCCGCCTGGTAACCCGAGCCGGTGCCGATCTCCAGCACCTTCTCATCTCCCCTGAGCTCGGCCGCCTCGCTCATGAGCGCCACGACATAGGGCTGGGAGATGGTCTGCCCCTCGCCGATCGGGACGGGACGGTCGTCATAGGCAGCGCCCCGATGTTGCTCGGAAACGAAGTGATGGCGCGGCACCTGGCCCATCGCCTCGAGCACTTTGGGATCCTGTATCCGCCGCGCGCGCAGCTGTCTGTCCACCATTTCGCGCCGGGCCCGGGCGAATTCCGCCTCTTCATTCTGCCCGGCGGCGGCCCGCGGGAGAGGACCGGTCGAGAGAAAAAAGAGCAGAAAAAAAAGTGCCGGGCCGGCCGGGAAGGATCTATTGAGGATTGGGCTTAAAGACAAAATGGTAATACTCATCCATGTCCATCAAGGACTTGATTTCGGATTTGTCATTCAGTCTCACCTCGATCAGCCAGCCGTCGTTGTATGGATCTTCGTTGATAACGGAAGGATGGTTCTCCAGCTCCGGGTTGATGGCGAGCACGGTGCCCGACACCGGGGAGATCAATTCGGAAACCGTGGCGACGGACTCTACTTCGCCGAACGGCTCCCCGCGCTCCACCTTCTCGCCTATTTCCGGGAGATCCACACACATGATCTGCCCCAACTCGCTCTGGCCGTAGTTCGTCAGCCCGAAGAACACATGCTCGTCTTCAATGCCGACCCAGACATGCTCCTGGCTAACTTTCAGTGTCCTCTCCATAACCGACCATTGCCCCACTATATGGCTTGCCTTTTCTCTGTCAAGACTGAACCGTTAGTTTGCTCCCGTGCCTTCTCGTCTGGAACTGGTTCGGGGACTTACCTCGCTGCCGGAAAGCAATGAAGAGAGGGACCTCCCTATCCTCTTGGCTCACCGTCTCGTCGGCTGGATGGTTCGTTCGGGGACTCACCTCGCTCCCCGAAAGCAATAGGTCCGTGGGCTCTTTGAACCGTTCACTCTCGGTGCTTTCGGCTCGCTCGGCAAGCCCCCTCACTCTACGGAGCGAGCGAGGGGAGCGCGAGTGAGGCTGCGGACGTCCGACTGGAAAGCTTCGGTTTAAGCAGAGGTCCATCGGCTGCAGCCGAGAGCGCGTTCCCCGAGGGAGCTATTGCATCGATCTTGAGAGACGC
>MGSR01000073.1:201-4864 GCA_001798565.1 Deltaproteobacteria bacterium RIFCSPLOWO2_12_FULL_60_16 | reverse complement strand
GGGAGGAGACTGACGGACGCGGGCATCCGAACAGGCAGGTACCCCGACTTCTGTGGTGCTTGGCATGCCGTCACGACTACTCCCGCAAGCCTTGGCACACCGGGAGGCTTGAAGGCTTCCTCAAGGCAGAGGCCCATTGACCGCGGCCGGAAGGCTCTCTTCCCCGAGACGCGGTTGGGCCGCAGCCGAGAGCGCGCTTCCCGAGGACTCGATCTATCGGCTGCGCTCGGAAGCGTTGCCCCCGAGGAGCTATCTATTGAAGGGGCCTGCTGGAGGCCGTGTTGACAATGCCAGGGGCGGGGCGGTAGATAGCTGGAGTCTTGCCGGCGCGGAGCAAAGGCCCTAACCGGAGAAGCGCCGATCTTGCGCAAGGACACTATGGACAGCAAAAAGGCCGCTCAGGTCATCGTGCAGGGACTTAAGAAGGCGGGGATTGATTTTGTCGCCACGCTGCCGGACTTGAAGGTCGTCGAGGTCATCGGAGCGGTAGACGGAGATCCGGAGATCAAGCATGTGCCGCTATGTCGGGAGGAAGAGGGTGTGGGGATATGCGCCGGCGCCTATCTGACGGGCAAAAAGACCGCCCTGCTCATGCAGAACGGCGTGTTGCTCAACAGCTGCAACGGTCTGACCACGACCTGCCTGCAATTCCAAATCCCGATTCTTCTGCTGGTTTACTATGCCGGCGATTTCGGGGACCGCGGCTTTACCACGGTGGGCTCGGTGACCGAACCGGTGCTGCAAGGACTGGGCATACGCACTTACGTCTTGAGAAAGACCGAGGAGGTCGAAGAGGCCCTGCGGGGCGCCCAGATCCTTGCGGAGGATTCCAGGAGGCCGGTGGCGGTGCTGCTGACGAAAAGCGTCCTGGGGGTGAAGTGATGCAGCGGTATGATTATCTGAAGACGATCGTCGGCGACGTCGGCGACGCGCTCGTGGTCAGCGCGGGCCTGGCTGCACGGGAGTGGCAGGCCTTGCGGCCCGGCGATGGAAATTTTCGGCCGCGCACGCTGGGGCTGGCCTCATCGATCGCGCTCGGGATCGCGCTCGGCCTGCCCCGTCGCAAGGTCATGGCGATCGACGGCGACGGCGCCTTTCTGATGAATCTCTGCGGGCTGCCGACCATCGCGTGGCAGAATCCGCCCAATCTGATCCACCTGCTGTTCGACAACCAATGCTACGAGGCCTCCGGCGCGACCGTGACCGCGACGGTGAGCGGGACAGACGCGGTGGCGCTGGCCAAAGGGGCGGGGTACAGGCACGCCTGCTGGGTGAAGAATCCTCAAGAGTTTCGGGAAGAGTTTCTCAAGGCATGGAAGAGAGGGGAGCTCGGTCTGATCGCCGCCAAGGTCGAGCCGGGACAACCGGAGCTTCCTCCCATCCGGGTGGATGAAGTGGAAAACAAATACCGCTTCATCCGTCACATTGAGGCGACCGAAAAGAGATCGATTCTCAGCCCCGCCGACCATCGTCCCTCATCGTAAAGGCGACAAAAAAAGGGGAGCGACCCGACCCGTCGCTCCCCTTTTTGGATTCAAGCGAAAAGGCAATTACCAGCGGTTGCGACCGCCGCCGCCACCCCTTCTCTGTCCCCCTCCGCCTCCGCCTCCGCCTCCCCCTCCGCCGCCGCCACCGCCCGGCCGTCTTTCCTGAGGCCTGGCTTCATTGACGACCAGCGTGCGCCCGTCTAGCTGGGTGCCGTTTAGGGCCTCCATCGCTTTCTGGGCCTCCTCCGAGGTCGCCATTTCCACGAAGCCGAAGCCGCGCGACTGGCCGGTGAACTTATCCGAGATGACGCGGGCGGACTGGACCGAGCCGTGCTCGGCAAAAATCTCTTCCAGCCTCCCGTCGGTTACGGAATAGGGCAAACCGCCCACATATAATTTGGTGCTCATATTCTCCTCCAAATAGAGAACATCAAAGGTCTTTGCCTTGGGATACGGATCACTGATAGGAGAAGAACATGAGAGCTAAATGGTGGGAACTTCGCTCTGGTCGGCTGCTCTAACCACTAATTCCGCTCACAAGGAGAGACAAACATAGGCCCTTTACTCTTGGCTTATCCTCCTTCAGAAGGCCTAATACTGAACAAGATATAGCTTATGCTACTTTGGGCGCTGCTGGTTGTCAACAGGCAAAATGCCGGTTTTTAGCGGCACTGTTCATTGACAAGGCCGGCGCAATCCCGTATAAAAAAGCTCCTACCGCCCCTTGGGCGGGCGTAATTCAGCGGTAGAATGCCAGCTTCCCAAGCTGGACGTCGCCGGTTCGATCCCGGTCGCCCGCTCCACTTTTTCTCCGCATCAGCAGCTGCAGGCAGCGCTCTCCTATAATTTCAACCTGCCCGATCGGAGTGGACACAGACAAGGAAAATAGGGTAATCAGTAGCCAGGCTGAAGAAAAGGGAGGGAAACAGTCATGGCCGAAATACGCCATTTGGCGATCCGGACCGAAGATCCGGAGAGGCTGGCTCGGTTCTACATGGAGGTCTTCGGTCTTAAGGAGCTCCACCGCGGCTCCCATCCGGGTCACCCGGCAGGGAAGAGCGTCCATTTGACCGACGGCTATTTCGAGCTCGCGATACTCGACAACTCGACCCAGCAGAGCCCGAACGGGCTATACCATTTCGGGATAAAGATTGAGGATATGGAGGAAACTCTTAAACGCATTAAAAGATTTCAAGCTGACAAGCCGATTCGGCAAAGGCCGCAGGGCACCCCCTTTGCGGAAATGCGGGTATCGGACGTTGAAGGAAACCTCATCGACCTCTCGGTCCATGGTTTTCTCGATTACCAACCCTTGGAAAAGGAGTAAGGGGAGATCGGATGATGGCGAAGCCCAAGCTGACAATGGCGCTGTCGCATTATGACCGCCACATTCCGTTTTTCGACGGCACGATAACAGCTGACGGCGTAGAGCTGACGGTGCTGGAGGTGGGACAGTCCAGTCCCTTGAGGCATGGCGTGGACCGGCACGAGCGCATGCTGCAGAAAGGAGAGTTCGACATTTGCGAGCTTTCGTTGTCGTCCTATCTGATGGCGAAGAGCCGCAGGATGCCTTTTACGGCGATCCCGGTCTTTCCGCGCAGGCTGTTCAGCCTGTCGCAGATGTGGGTTCATGTCGGCGCGGGGATAAAATCTCCGGCGGATCTGGTCGGGCGAAAAGTAGGGCTCAGCACCTTTCAGACCACCCTTTCGGTTTTGGCCAAGGGTGATCTGCAATCCGAGTATGGGGTCGCCTGGCGCAAGATCCGATGGATCGTTTCCAAAGAGGAGACGCTGCCGTTCAAGCCCCAGGAAGGGGTGAGCATCGAGCTTGTGCCGGCGGGGAAGAAGATCGGCGCCATGCTGGAGAGCGGCGAGATCGACGCTTTGATGATGCCCCATCCGCCGCAGCCGGTGGTGCGCGGCTCGGATAAAATCGGCCGTCTCTTTGGCGACGCCAAGCAGGAAGAGATCCGCTACTTTCGTAAAAATGGTTTCTATCCCATCATGCACGTGGTGGCTTTCAAGGACGATCTGCTCGAGCGTCACCCTGGGCTGGCAAAGAGCGTGATGGAAGCATTCGAGAAGGCCAAGGAGGCCTGCAAGCACTTTTATGACGACCCGAACTGGTCTCGCCTGGCCTGGGGGCGCCATCTGGTCGAGGAGGAGAGAAGGGTCCTGGGCGAGGATCCGTGGCCATACGGGGTGAAGAAGAACCGGGCCAATCTGGAGCGCTTCATGGAATACTCACTGGATCAGGGGTTGATGGAAAAAAAACTGGCAGTGGAAGAACTCTTCGCACCAACGACCCGCGACACTTAACTTAAGATGGCGCGTATCGTTCGCTGCCCCCTATGCCGAGCCGAAGTTTCGTGGGAGGAAAACCCGCACCGCCCCTTTTGTTCCGAGCGCTGTCGCCTCATCGATCTGGGGGCTTGGAGTGAAGGCCAATACCGTATTCCCGGAGAGAAGGCGGAGCAGGACCCTAAGAAAGAAAACGACAGCGACGATGAGGGATCTCCCTAGATAGGCCCGCTCCGGTGGCGATTCATTCTACTGCTGTGATTGATCCCGGCGCGGAAATTCACGCGGATGTCGATATCGGCCCGTATGTGGTGGTGGACGGGCCGGTGAAGATCGGTCGTGGGACCCGGATCATGGCCCACGCCTACCTTACCGGATGGACTGAAATAGGGGAGGACAACGAGATCCATCCGGGGGCCGTCCTTGGCGACGCCCCACAGGACCGGGCCTATCGCGGCGAAGAAAGCTACCTCAGAATCGGCGACCGCAATATCTTCCGCGAGTATGTGCAAGTCCATCGGGGCACCACGCAGGGATCGTCAACGGTGATCGGCAGCGATAATTTTTTCATGGCGGGCTCCCATGTGGCCCACAACTGCAGGCTGGGCGATCATGTCGTGCTTGCCAACGGCGCCCTGCTCGGCGGCTACGTGGAGGTGGGGGATCGCGCCTTCATATCGGGCCATTGCGTGGTGCATCAATTCGTCCGTGTCGGGGAGCTCTCCTTGATGCGCGGGCTGAGCGGCGCGAGCCGGGATGTTCCTCCTTACTCCATCGTCGACTGGCAGCACAGGGTGCGGGGGGTCAACAGCGTCGGGCTCAAGCGGGCCGGTTTTGACGAGCACAGGGTTCGGGAGATCAAACAGGCCTTCCGC
>MGSR01000073.1:0-189 GCA_001798565.1 Deltaproteobacteria bacterium RIFCSPLOWO2_12_FULL_60_16 | reverse complement strand
AAGGGAAGAAATCTCTCTCTGGCTGTCCAGGAGATCGAGGCCAAAGAAACAAACTCGGCAGACGTACGTACTCTGCTGGAGTTCGTGAAATCTTCGAAGCGGGGGGTCTGCGTCGGCGCTTAGCGCGCCGCAGCCGCCTGCTGGGTTTGCTGGGGCTCGGCACCCGGGGGAGGGCCGACAAATATGAGA
>MGSR01000072.1 GCA_001798565.1 Deltaproteobacteria bacterium RIFCSPLOWO2_12_FULL_60_16 | reverse complement strand
TGCTTTAACCGAACCTTTTCGTCTCTACGTCCGCAGCCTCACTCGCGCTCCCCTCGGTCGCTCCGTAAAGCGAGGGGGCCCGCTGAGCAAGGCCAAAGCACCAGTCGTGCAGGTTCAAAGAGCCCACTGAACTATTGCTTTGGCTGAGCGAGGTGAGCCCCTGAGCGATTCTATTGCTTTCGGGGAGCGAGACAAGTCCTCGAACGAATTCTCTTACGCTTGCGGGTCGAAGTCGGCGCGGAGCTTCTTCATCATGGCGCGCAGGTCCTGGCGCAGCTCGTCGAGGGTCGGCCGCCCCACGTACCAGTAGCCGCAATACAGGTTATGAACCGTGAGGTCGGGCATCAGGGAGAAGGCATAAGGGATGGCGGTCTCGCCGCGCGACTTGGAGGTCTCGACCATGTCGAGCTGCCTGACGACGGCGCGATCCTGATCGCTCAAAAAGGGAAACTCCGCACCCAATCCGGCCCTGAAGGCGGCGTTGACCTCGGGTGGATCGACGCTCACCACCGCGAGCTTGCAGTAATTGACCGCCAGCTCTTTTTGAAACTCCGCAAGGAGGCGCAACTGCACCTGGCACTTGGGTCACCAGTAGCCGCGGTAAAAGACGACGATCAGCGGGAATTTCCCGGCAATTTCGGAAAGCCGGATTTTTTGCCCGTTATGGTCGGGCAGCTCGAGATCGGGGAAACGCTTGCCGATAACTTGATTCATGTGCCCCTCCTCACTCCCGGAAGCGGAAGAAACGATCGTTTATCGCAGGCGTAATTCTTTCTGCGCCTCCTGGAGAAAGCTCAACTGGACCACCTGGGAGTGAGGGACATCTTTCTGGCTCTTGGTCGCCTTGAGCGTCTGCTGGATCACGTTCTCCACCGCGCGCTCGCTGGCGGAGCCGTCCGCACTCAGGGTCTTCACCATCACATCGTAGCTCTTGTCGGCGATATCCGGATCGATCTTCCACTCCTTGGAGATGAGGCTCACCACCCGGCCCTTTTCCTTGCGCAGGTAGACCAGGCTCTTCACGAATCCCCGCACCATCCGCTTCACCTGAGCCGGGTTGGCGCGGATCTTGTCGTCCGAGGTGGAGAGTCCCGCCTGGAGCTGCTCCTTGAGCACGTCCCCCGCCCAGGCCAGCACCCGAAACCCTTCCCTTTCGCCGATGACATCATAGGGAGGCGTAAAGACCGCCCCCTGCACGGCGTTGCTCCGGAGCCCGGCAAGATTGTTGGTCTGGCTGCCCAGAGGCATGGTGATGATATCCCGATCCGGATTCAGACCGAAGTGGCGCGCGATCTCCCGCGCGACGATGTCGGTGGTGCTTCCCTTCGAGGAGACCGCGATGTTCTTGCCCTTGAGATCCATGGGAGTCTTGATCTCCGGGCGAACGTTCAGGGATAAAGCCGGCCTGATGCCGCCGAAGGCGATGACTTTAACTGGCAGCCCGGTGGTTGCCGCGCGCAGCATGGTATCCGCCGCCGTCGCGTAATCCAGCTCCCGGGAAATCAGCGCCGGCCCCACCAGCGCGGTTCTCATCTGCACGATCTGGACGTCCAGCCCTTCCTCACGAAAGAGGCCGAAGCGAACGCCTACATAGGCCGGCAACTGGCTCAGGGCGTGAACCGGAATGGCCAGGGTAATCTTTTCCTGGGCGGGAAGCTGAGAGGCGCAAAACAAAAAACCGGCGAGAAAGATAGACCTTCGTGACCAACGCATCATGGATACCTCTTGCCCATCTCGCCGAAAAAACCCTCCTTGTCCAGCTCTTGAAGCAAACTCAGGTCGACAAATTGCTCCGGCTTGGCGCTCTTCGCCTGGGGCAGCCTGCCCGAAATTTCATTGATCAGGAACTGGAGCCCTTTGAGCGTAGGATAGGGCTTCTTGGCGACATTTTTAACGAACCAGGTGTAAGTCGCGTCCAGAACGTCCTGATCGGACGTGCGCTGGTACCTGGAGACAATCCGGTTCGTTTCAGCCCTGTTGTGGTAAATGTAATAAATCGCCTCGACGTATGCTTTGAGCGCCGCCCTAACCGTTTCCCGGTTGCCCTTAATAAAAGCCCGTGAGGTCGCGAAACCATTCCCCTGGACCTCGAGACCCAAGTCGGCCATGTTGTAGATCTCGACAAGGCCTTGCTTTCGGGCGCGGGGGATCTCCGAAGGGGTCAAGACGGTGGCGTCGATCCTGCCGCTCTCTATCCCGGCCAAACGCTCCGTAGTAGCGCCGGCCACCACCACGGCGACATCCTTGTTGGGCTCCAGATTGAACCTGCGCAGCAAAATGAGCGCGGCGTTATGCGACGCCGATCCGAAGCCGCTCACGCCCAATCGTTTCCCCTTGAGGTGTTCTATCTTAGAAATCGCCGGACGGGAAACCACCGAATAATAGTAGGCGTTCTCCGAGGAGGCTATCAGCACCATGTCATGGCCCTGCAGGCCGGCCTGCACGACCAGGCCGATGTTTACGATCGGCGGGTCTCCGGCCACCAAGGCCTGGGTAGCCAACTGTCCTCCTCTAAAAAAAACCAGTTCCGCATCCAGCCCATACTTTTTAAAGAGCCCGGCATCCTTGGCCACCCAGATATGAATCTGGTTGTAGGAAATGGCTGGATAGCCGATCTTGATCTTCTTCAGTTCTTGACCCTCGAGGATCGCCGATCCGCTAAGGAGCAGGAAAACAACAAAAATAGCAACACGCCGGCATGCCTTCATTGGACGATACCTTTCGCTCGTAACCCGAATTTACTCCTTGGGACGACTAGCGGCCTTTTCTCTTCGTGGCCTTCTCCAGCGCCTCTTTGAGGTCGGCCGCCTCTTTTTCGAGATTGAGCTTCTGATTCGTGACCTCTCCCAAATTGCCTTTCAGGTCCGCTAACTCCTTCTTGGACTTCTCGACCTGGCCTTGGGCGGATTTCAGCTCTTTCTCGACCTCAGGCAGCCGGGCCGCATTCGGGCCCCAGATGCCGTATCCGACAAGCACCCCGACGACCAGAGCCGCCACCGCGATGGCAATCCAGTAATTGTTTTTCATTCCGATACCTCCCTTTGGCTGGGTAAATTACCGTATTTGTATAGGAATTCTACGTTCCCGTCAATTAAATTTTGCGCCAGCCGCGCGCGTCGAACGATTTTCCGCTGATCTCGCGGGATTCATCGCTCGCCAGGTAGACGAAGATCGGCGCGATCTCTTCAGGCGTGGGCAGGGTCATCGGCTCCTCGTCGGGATAGGCCGCGGCGCGCATCTCGGTTCTCGTGCCGCCGGGATTCACCGCGTTCACCCGTATGTTCCACTCTTTGACCTCCTCCGCGACCACCTGCGTCAACCCTTCGACGCCGAATTTGGCGGCGGCATACGCGCCCCACCGCGCCTTGCCGATCCGGCCGACGCCGGAGGAGAGATTGATGATCACCCCCTCTTTTTGCCGCGCCATCACGCCGAGCGCCTCCCTGGTGACGAGAAACACCGCCGTCAGGTTGGCCTTCACCACCTTTTCCCAGGCGGGCACGGGATAATGAATAATCGGCTCGCGCGGCCCGAGCGTGCCGGCGTTGTTGACCAGGATATGGATTGTACCGTACGCGCGGCACACCTGCCGGACCAGACGCCTCACCGCGTTGGCCTTGGAGATGTCGGCGGCGTACCAGCGGACCTCTCCGCCCGCGGCGCGGATCTCCTCGGCGGCCTTCCGCAAGACCCCTCTCTTGCGCGCGCAGATGAAGACCTTCGCCCCCTCGCGCGCGTAGGCCATGGCGATCGCCTTGCCGATGCCCCGGCTCCCGCCCGTGATCAGCGCCACCTTGCCCGTTAAAACGCCCAGGATACACCCCCTGCCTTTGCCCGTATTTTTCTACCATTCCCAAGATTGACTTTAAAGGCTGTTGGGAGATATTTACCGGACGGGAGTCTTCCTGCCATGAGGATCGATTTGCCGCACGGTTACTGGAATCCGAAAATAGAGCTGATGCCTAAAGACAGGTTGCGACAGCTTCAGCTAAAACGGCTGCAAGAAGCGATCCGATATGCGTGGAAAAACTCGCCTTTTTATCGTAATTTGATGGCAAGGCATAGCGTCGCGCCAGACGATTTTCTGACACTCGAAGACTTTTTCCGAAAATTCCCCATCACCTGCAGAGAAGATCTCGATCGGGACCAACTAGAGAATCCTCCCTTTGGGACGCGCATGGCCATCTCCATGGAGAAAGCCCTGAGATACCATGCCACATCCGGGACGACCGGAAAGCCGGCGGTAAGAGCCTTCGACACTGAAAGAGACTGGATCTGGGGCGCTGACGCGTGGGCGGCAAGTCTGTACAACTTCGGCGTCAGGCCCAGCGACGTGGTCATGATCGCCTTCGGCTATGGTTCTTTTATCGGCTTCTGGGGCGCCCACTACGCCTTTGAAAAAATCGGCTGCCGGGTCCATCCGACAGGATCCATGGATACAAAAACAAGAATCCAGATGATTCTGGATCTCGGGATCACCGTTCTCTGCTGCACCCCCTCGTACGCCATCCGGATGCTCCACGTGGCGAACGAGGAGGGGATAGACCTGGCCGCCGGATCTCAACTGAGCATGGTTGTGGTAGCAGGGGAGCCGGGGGCCTCGATATCTTCCACCAGAGAGATCATCGAGAAGGGTTTTGACGCCCACCTGGGCGACTTTATGGGAACAACCGAGACGGCCGGAATGATCGCTTCTACGTGCTCCCGGCGCTCTGGAGGACTCCACATCAACGAGGATCGGTATCTGACGGAGGTCGTCGATCCGAACAGCCTGGAGCCTGTGGGCTATGGCAAGAGGGGAATGATGGTCGTGACCCCGCTCATCAAGGAGGCGATGCCCCTTCTTCGTTACGCCACCAACGATATCGTCATCATGGAGCGGGGCGATTTCTGCTCCTGTGGCCGAACCCTGGACCTATTGATGGGCGGCATTTTGGGCCGCTACGATGACATGGTGAAGGTCCGCGGCGTCCAATTGACCCCTCAAATGATCGAGGAAATCGTCAGAGGCTTCCCCGAGGTCGAGGAATTCTTCACCACCGTGGAGGATCGGGACGGGCTAGATACCCTGCTCATCAAATTCGAGTTGAAAGAGGGCAAGAACCCCGCATTGGCCGAGCAGGTCGCCCGCGACATCAAGGAGCACGCTAAGAAAAGCCTCGGACTATCTCCCGAGGTAAGCGTAGAGCCTCACAATTCGCTGCCGCGGTTTGAGTTGAAGGCCAGACGTTTCAAGGATCTGCGAGTCAAAGCCAACTAAAGAGGATCTTATGGCGGAACAGACAAGCCTGACCCGGGAAGAAGAGAGAAAGCTTTTATCAGCCTACCAGGTTCTGGAAGAGTTCTCCGAGCACGCCTTGCCTGTCGTGAAATGCAATTGCCGAAAGGCCAAGAACGAACTCTGGCAGGCCCTCTTCGAGCTCGACCTTCTTCCCCGTTAAAAGCCAAAGCGGCCCTCCGCTCACCCTGGCTCAAAGAATCTTTCGGCCCTTTAGCGGGTCAGGGACCTTGAGGCCGATAGCTTCGATCTGCGCGTCGATGTCCTGCCGGAACATCCGCCGCAATGTCTCGTTGTCCCAACGCCGGATGCCATAGGCCACCGCTAGCTTGCCGAACTTGGAGTCCGCGGCGCCGAAGGTGTCGAGCGCTTGCGGGTACCATTTGTCCACGGTCCGTTGCGCCTCCGCCTTTGTCGCGCCGCAGAGCCGCGCGTATTCGGGGTTCTGCACGATGTCCCGGATGCGCCGCGCGCCGAAGGAGGCGTGAAACCTTTCCTCGTGCACCATCGTGGTCATTTCCCGGGCGAGCGGCGCGTAGCTGCAATCCTCCATACCGCGCAGGTGGTACCAAGCAACGAGATCCAGACAAAAGCAGAAGCCACAGACGTCCACCCAGCTCTCGAAGGGCACGTTAAAGGCGGAGAGGAGGTGCTCGCCCATGCGTACTCTCAGAAGATTCGCGGCCTTTTCTTCGCCTTCAGGGCCAAAGGAGCGCAGCATGCGGCAATCAATGAATCCCTGGTGGGCTTCGTCGGCGGCGATCTGCGTCTGAA
>MGSR01000071.1 GCA_001798565.1 Deltaproteobacteria bacterium RIFCSPLOWO2_12_FULL_60_16 | reverse complement strand
AGTCGTTCCACGGCAGCGCGTAAGCGGCGCGGTAAATATCGTCCTCGTCGCGGTAGCGGTCCGTTGCCACCTGCCACAGAATACGGCTCGCGATGCGGCTTTCCAGATTGGCTTTGTAACAGAGAGGAAAATCACCGCTGAACCCGACTCCACCCCCTACGGCATGAAGGTTTTCCGCTTTAAGTTGTTGCAGCTCCTCTGCCAGGAGCTGCTCCAGGCCGCGGGGACAAGTGGCGAAAAACTTCTCCATCGTGAATGGTGATATAACATGATCGTGCCTCAGGCAATTGGCTCATGCTTTTGGCGGGGTTTTCTATCTGCCTTCTTCTCAGATCTTCAACTTTCAGTTCCTATCAACCCACTCCCTTGCTCTTCGCAAGGCATATTCGTCGGCTTCGCTTTCAGTCGGGAAGGCTTCCTCGAATTGATATTGATACGATGGAAAATCATGTCCCTTGCTTCCCGTTTCGTGACGCACCAGGCTATATTGCGGAATCCAGGTTCCATTTTTCTCTCGCTGAAAGGATTCGCCGCGAATGAGGCAGTTTTTGTATTCCATGCCGTCTTTCATCTTTCGGTCCCTTTAAGTTAAAATCAATTCAGATTTCGACCGAGTCGCTTGTCCGCCTCACTCCCTCTTTTTCTTCTGGTTTCTTCATCCCGCTTTCCGTCCCTTGAGAGCCTTGTCCATCTGTTCCTCGGCCGCGCTCCTTGTCTCTCCCATCACTTCAGAGATCTCGCAAACAAGTAGCTTTCTCGCCCTATCCAGCGCATATCGCTCGCCCGGCGATAGCGTCTTCGTCTCGCTCAACTCAGTCAGCGACTCAACGATCTCAGCCAAGTCAAACGCCGATCCGGAAGCGAACAGTTTTGCGTTGTCCATGGCGCGCTGCTTCCAGTTCCCGGCTGATCTGGATGCCTTCTTAAGCTGGCCTAGCAATTTCGGAATCTCGGACCTCTTCAACAGCTGTCGGATACCTATGGCCCGGGCCTTGTCTACTGGCACAAACACCCCACCGCCGCCACCATCCAGGGGAGCCAACTGGTAGAAGCTTACCAGTCTCCCATCAACGGATTTCTTGACAACCGGGCCAATAACGCAAGGGCCCTGATTGGGATAGATGACCTTATCGCCAACGGTCATTACCACTTGAGTCTCCTTCCCCGCCTAAATGCGTAAGATCCCCGGGAGATCGAATCCGCTCTATTTCGAGATATTCAGAGCGATGCCAAGAGGCATTTTGGCATCCCCAACACTCATAGCTGTTCCCAGGCTTGTTAACCGCCAGTTTTGAACAGGTTCTTTTGAGGGCCCTTCTTGCGCCGTGGTACTTGATGTCTCCGCTTTTGGTGATTTAATATACTGAGTATTAGTCCCGTCGCTGACAGCCAGATTCACAACTGGTGATTTGATGAGGTATTGGACATTACCCCCGTCGCCAAGAGTCAGAGATAGGACGATATCTTTACTCTCAACGACCGCCAGCGTATGAATCGCGACCACTTCTTTTGAAGCTGTTGTTTTATTTACCGTATCCAAATACAGCCACCCGGAAGACGCAACAATCGCCACCAGCACCAACCAAGCGCACTGACCGACCCTTTTCTGCCGTTTCAAAGACCGATCTTTCTGGAAGTTGAATAAGTCGCGGTAGGCTTGTTTCTCAGCTGCCATTCTTTTGGTAGGATCCTGCTCAGGCGAACTTGCAGGTTGGTCAAATGAGAGTCGAAAACTATTCAGTATCATCCCTAGGGTCATCAACACCAGTGGGATGGAAATTATCAAAAGAGGGTTCATAATTTTCTCCTATTATTTATCAGTACGACCCGGAGAGGGAACATGCCCCTCTCCGGGCCGGAAGGTCTGTCTGGTTAGACCGCGCTAGCAGCGATCTGGTGGGAGGTCGAGTTCGCGACCTCAAAGCTCTCCACTCTCGGAGTGCCTTCAACCACCTTCGACAGGGCCTTCAAGACCTCAGGATACTTCTCGCGGTTGTAAGCTTCCGCGCTTTCCTGCTTATCCCAGAAACTAATGGCCACTGCCTCATTACGTTCCGGGGCGACGAAGCTGATCTCGTCCTTAAATCCCTTTTGCTTACGCAGCAAGGGAAGAATCTCCTTCTCAAGAGTGCGGGTAAACTCGGGCGCACTGTTGGCCTTGAGCTTCATACTGACGTTACGGGTATGCATTTCAACCTCCTTGGTTGGACTGATTAGAGGGCTGGCTAGGAGGGGCTTACTTGAAGAATTTCAGGTAACCGAGGAGTGGAACCCTATGACTTCAGTTAGTGTAGCCACGTTAGTTTAATTAACTAAATTTGTCAAGTTAAATCTTGATAAATTCTATTACCATATTGGAGTTAACTATATATGGTTAACTAATTCGAGAAAACAACATAAATATCAAGGACTTAGTCAGAGCATCGTTGAAAAGAGGCGGGGCTCAGAACTTTGCCGGAGGTTTCTTTATTTATGTTCTTCAAGCCACTCGAGAATGGCGCGAATACTGCCGGTGGCCAGGGCGATGCTCGTATCCGCCGCGCCGTAATAGAGGCGGATGGTGTCGCCGTCGGGGGCGATGGTGGTGCCGCAGGGAAAGACCACGTTGTCCACGTCTCCGCGCTGCTCGTACGGTTCCTCAGGACCGAAGACCCACTCGTCGCTACGCTTCAAGCAACGCTCCGGCGACCGCAAATCGAACAGCGCCAATCCTAATCTGTAAATCGAGCCCGCGGCGGTCTGGCGCACACCATGGTAAATCACCAGCCAACCCTGCGGAGTTTCAATCGGCGGGGGCGAGAGGCCGATTTTATTCGCATCCCACCAGCCGCCATGCCGGGCCTCCAGCATCAGCTTGTGGCTGCCCCAGTGCCTGAGGTCGGGCGAATAGGACATCCACATGTGCGCGCCGGGAGCGCTGACCGGGCGATGGATCAAAGCCCACTGCCCGCCGATACGATGGGGAAACAGGGCCGCATCTTTATCTTCCGGCGGCATGATCATCCCATAGCGCTCGAAGCGGTCGAAATCTTCCGTGAGCGCCAGGGCCACGCCGGGACCGACACGCGAGTAAGCGGTATAAACAACGACGTACTTGCTTAATTCGGGGAGGTAGGTAATGCGCGGGTCTTCAATGCCCCACACTTCTTCCGGGAAGCGTTCGGGGTCGGGCAGCAGGGTCGGTTGGGGGTCAATCTGCCAGCCATCCACACCATTGGCGGAGCGGGCAGCACAAAAGTGGGAATGGCCGCGCCGGTCCTCCACGCGGCAGAGCAGCAGGGTGGTGCCGTCCGCCAGCAGCGTGGCGCCGGGATTAAACACGCTATTGGCCGGATAGGGCCAATGGGCTACGGTCAAGATGGGATTGAGCTGATGACGGCGAAAGAGTTCGGGGTGTCGATTGCTCATTCAGAACGCGCCTCCAGCGATTGGAGGGCATTCTCTGACAGGCGCAGCTCCAACAAGGCTTGAAGAAAAGCCAGCGTAGACTCCGCGCCCTGATTTTCGTTCGCGCGGTCGGGGTGCAGACCGTCTCGACAACCGCCTGTCATCGGGTCGTAGATGGGAAGGTTCAGATCGTTGCGCCCGAGGAACCATTCGAAGGCCCGTCGGGCTTCCTTGCGCCAGCGCGTGTCTCCCGTGATCTCGGCTGCTTCGAGGCAGGCGGACACCATCGCTTGAGCCTCCACCGGCTGCTGATCGAATCGGGCGCGCTTACCGCCCCGCTGATAAAAGCCGTTGGATCCGATGGGGACAAAATGACCCCCGGCCTCGTCGGCGCGCTGCAAGTCGGCGAGCCAACTGAGCGATTCGAGTCCCGCCTCGGTCATGGCCTTATTCGGCATCGATTGGCCGCAGAGGAGCAAGGCATGAGGCAGCGCGGCGTTGCAATAGGTCAGCGCTTCTTCGTACCATCGCCACTGGTCCGAGCGATTGCGTTGATACAACGTCAGCAGCCGCCCGGCCAATTCCTCCCGGACCTGGCTTGCCATGCGGTCGCCGGCAAAGCGCTGTAGATACTCGTGGAGGCCGATGAGCGAGAAGCCCCAGGCCCGCGGGCTGGTCGTGCCAAGAATGGCCGGCAACGCCCGCTCGAACAACCAGCCGGCCATACTGTGGAGCGCCGGCGTGTTGGAGCGGCCCAACACGGTGCCCAATGCGCACAGGGCGCGGCCGTGGCAATCATCGGAACCGCTATCTTCCAGCCAGTGGCGCTGGTAATCCATAAAGTTGCGAAAGCGTCCGGTCTCGGCATTGAAGGCATACCAGACAAAGGCGAGATAGCGGGAGGCGAATTCTAATGCCTCGTCGTTGCCGAGTTCCTCCAGCAGAGTGCTCACCATCAGCGCGCGGGCGTTGTCGTCGGTGCTGTAGCCCTCGTGATAGTTGGGCACCGTGAAAATGGCGTGTTGCAACATCCCGGTCTCGTCCGCCATGTGGCGTAGGTGATCGAGTTTGAGGGGCGGTAGCTCGCCCGGACGTTTGTGTAGCGCTTTGGCTGTGAGGCCGGGAGGGGTGAAATGGCGGCGCTCGGCTCGGGCGCGTTCAAAACTCTCCATGTACCGCCGCGCCACCTGCGGCCAGACCATGGTCCGCCCGCACAGATAGGCGCGTTTGCGCATGGCGTGGCGCTTGGCCTCGTTGTCCAACAGGTCGATCACCTGATCGGCCAACGCCGCCGGATTGCGGAACGGCACCAGCGCGCCCCGCTCTTCGGCCAGCATCTCTTCGGCATACCAATAGGGCGTCGAAATCACCGCCTTACCCGCCCCCAGCGTGTAGGCCAGTGTGCCGGAGACGATCTGCGCCGGATTGAGATAGGGGGTGATGTAGATGTCCGCCGCGCCGATGAACTGAACAAGTTCCTCCGGACTGACGAATCGGTTGTAGAAGATCACCTGACCTTCCACGCCTTTCTCTTGGGCCATCCATTGCAGGGAGAGTCGATAGGTTTCGCCGTCGAGCCGCAGGACGTGGGGATGGGTCGCGCCGACAATGATGTACACCACGTTCGGATATCGCGCCAATATGGCGGGCAGGGCGGCGATGACATTTTCGATCCCTTTGTTCGCTGACAGCAGGCCAAAGCTGAGCAGGACGATTTTGCCTTCGACTCCAAACAGGTCCTTGTGAAAACTCGGGTCGACAAACGGCACATCGGGAATGCCGTGCGGGATCAGATCGATCTTCTCCGGCAGCACATGATAGATCTCTTGCAAGAATTCCGCGCCGCGCTTGCTCATGACGACCAAGCGATCCGACAGCGCCGCGACCTCTTCCAACACCCGTTGCTGGTCCGGGTCGGGTTCGCGCAGAATCGTGTGCAAGGTCGTAACGATGGGCATGCGCAATTCACGTAAGAGGGCCAGGATGTGGCTGCCCGCGCGCCCGCCGAAGATGCCATATTCGTGTTGCAGGCTGACCAGATCTACATTGTTGGTATGCAGGAAGTCGGCGGCGCGGAGATAGGAGTCGATATCCTTCTCCGTCAGCTCAAATCGAACCCGCGCCGGATAGGCGTAGCCGGTTTCGATGTCGTTGACGGGCAGGGCAATACACGTTGTGCCACTGTATTCGGCGGCGATGGCCTCACACAAGTCGGTGGTGAACGTGGCGATGCCGCACTGGCGCGGCAGGTAGTTGCCGATGAACCCAATGCGGTTGATCGTTGAATTGGTTGGACTGTGTTCCATGACGAACATCTCCTTCCTGGCAGCCGCTATAGGCTACTTCCCGGCCAATAAACGCAAAGAGACGGTTACCCTAGGGACCGCCTCCGCGATACTCGGAAAAGATTGTGACCGAGTGTTTGCTATTTGGACGTTGGGCCGCCAGTCGTTACATTATTAATTACTATATCAGACGGCTAGGATAAAGATACCTCACTCGTCGATTAATTCGCGCCGCTTTCCCCTTCCCACTATCGTCAAAATAGTCCTTGCCAGGACGCCTGTGATCTTATAGAGTTCATTCATAGAGACGATTCCTTCGTCTCATGGCGCGCAAGAGGAAGAAGGCCAGGCCGCAAATTCAACGGTGGCAAGGACTTCGGCACTGGTTTTTCCCGCGAACGTATTGATCCCAGACCCTGACCCCCTCCCTCTTCCTAAATCCAAGGGCTATCAAGAGCCTGAAATAAGGAGAGCATTATGAATCCTCTACTAGTGATTGCCATCCCATTAGTGTTGGTGATCGTGGGCATGATATTGAACAGTATCGGGCTTTCATTTGATCAACCTGCGAGTTCGCCCGAGCAAGACCCCGTTAAAAGGCTCGAAGCTGAAAGGCACGCTTACCGTCGGTTCTTCGACCTACAAAGGACCCGGTTGTTGAAAAGGCAGAAAAGAGTAGGCCAGTATGCCTGGTTGTTGCTTATCGCCTTTATTGCGTCCCACTTCTGGATGTATTTCGACACCGTGAACAGGGCGACGGCCTGGAATAAAATTGCCGCGCTTCAAACGATGCCTACGGAAAAAGGCAAAGAGATGGTCCTCTCTGTAACCCTGAGTGACGGGAGCAATGCAAAATACCTCATCAAATTGACCAAAGCCGACGCATCGGATGCCGCTGCAAAGGAAGGGGTTTCCAAAGAGACGGTCTCATCCTGGGAGTTATCAAACCTGAGAACGGCTTTGAGCATCGGCGACAATGCATTGCCTCTTGGGGTGGCGCTGAAGATTCCCGATTGACAGGCGATAAAGGCCGTTCCGATCCCAGCCCAACATAAAGGCGCAACTAAGGGGTCAGAATGGGATGTCGTCGTCCGTGGGCGGGGCCTGGCCGGGGACGGATTCTCCGGCAGGCTCGGCCTCCGGCTCCATGGCGGCGCGCGTGCCGCCGCCACCGCCCAGGAATCTCACTCTCTGGGCCACGATTTCGGTGATGTAGCGCTTGTTCCCGCTCTTGTCGTCGTAGGTGCGGCTGCGGATGCTTCCCTCGACAAAGACCTGCCTGCCTTTGGCGAGATACTGGCCGCAGGTCTCGCCCTGCTTTCCCCAAACGATGATGTTGTGCCATTCCGTCCGCTCCTGCCGGTTGCCCTCGCCGTCGGTCCAGACCTCCGACGTGGCGATCGGGAAGCGCGCCACGGCCTTGCCATTAGCGGTAAAACGCACTTCAGGATCTTTGCCGAGATTGCCGATAAGAATCACTTTGTTAACGGACATGAGACCTCCAACGAAACAGTTCAGAGTTTTGAGTTTCGAGTATTGAAGTTAAAATTGCCCCTCGTTACTCATAACTCATTGCTCATGACTCTGTACTTTTGCTGATTGACCTTAACGCCGGGAAATTTTTTAGTCAATAAAAAAATCCGCGCTTTCGATTGCGACCTTGGTTCATTGCTTTTTTCCCGGCTGTGGATTAAAATGGGCTAGTTTCCGCTGATTTTCTGATAAATTAGCTTTGTTAAAAAGAAGTTTTATTTTGATGGCGTACAGCCTAAAGCTGT
>MGSR01000070.1 GCA_001798565.1 Deltaproteobacteria bacterium RIFCSPLOWO2_12_FULL_60_16 | reverse complement strand
TTGTTAAAAAGAAGTTTTATTTTGATGGCGTACAGCCTAAAGCTGTTGCTCATTATCCTCATCACGCTCCCGGTAAGTCTCGCCATCATTCTCTTAGGTCCGTTCGACCCCCTGGGCAAACGTTCTTATAGAATTTCGCGCCTCTGGACCTGGGGGATCTTAAAAGCCGGCGGCATCCGGGTGCGAGTCAAAGGTCTGGAGCGCCTCGATCCAAGCCGTCAGTACATCTTTATGGCCAATCACCAGAGCAATATTGACATTCCCGTTCTGGTCCGAAGCCTGAGCCAGTTTCAACTCAGATGGGTGGCAAAGAAGGAGCTGCTTTTCGTGCCCCTCTTCGGCTGGGCCATGTGGGCCTCAAAGCACATCGTGGTGGACCGGACGAATCGTTCCCAGGCGATGGCCAGTCTGAGAAAGGCGAAAGAGAGAATCGAGGGGGGCATCTCCGTCGTCCTCTTCCCCGAAGGCACCCGCAGCGCCGACGGGCAGCTCCTGCCCTTCAAGAGCGGCGGCTTCATTCTGGCTGTCAAGACGCAAACGCCGATAGTACCCATCGCCATCAACGGCAGTGGAGCCCTTCTGCCGCGCGGCGACTGGCGCATCCGGGGCGGGGAAGTCGAGGTCGTCGTGAGCGAGCCCATTGTTTTGGACCGGTATCGGCGGGGGGGCATCCGCAGCCTCCTAAACCGCGTGCGAGCCGTCGTGGAGTCGCAGCTGCAGCGCGGCGGCCGCGAAGCCGCCGACGGCACGGAAAAGATCCATTCCCCGAAGGCGGCGGAGGCCCGGGCAGAGAGATAATTCATGGAGCCATTGAGAATCATACCCCTGGGCGGATTGGGAGAGTTCGGGCTCAACATGATGCTCATCGAGTACGGCGAAGCCGCGCTCGCGATCGACTGCGGCTTGATGTTTCCGGGGGCGGACCTCCTGGGGATCGATCTGGTCGTCCCCGACGTAAGCTACCTGCTGGAAAACAAAAAAAAGCTTCTTGGAATCGTCCTGACACACGCCCATGAAGACCATATCGGCGCTCTCCCGTACATCCTGCGGCAGCTTCCGGTCCCTGTCTTCGGCACGCGGCTGACCCTCGGACTTCTGGGCAACAAGCTGCGCGAACACGGCCTCGACCGGTCGACCGATTTGAGAGAGATTCGGGCGGCACAGCCCTGGGAGGTCGGACCCTTTAAACTCGAGGGGATAAGCGTGACCCACAGCTTGATGGACTGCGTCGCCCTGGCCGTAGACACTCCTGTGGGAACTATCATCCATACGGGCGACTTCAAAATCGACAACACGCCGGTCAACGGAGAGCTCTTCGATTTCCAGAGGTTCGCCGCCTACGGTGAAAGAGGGGTTCTGCTGCTGTTGTCGGACTCCACCAACGTCGAGCGCGAGGGCTACACGCCGTCCGAGCGCGAGGTGGGCAGAAACCTCGAGGAGATCTTTCGCAACAGCAGGGGCAGACTTTTCGTGGCAACCTTCTCCTCCAACATTCCGCGCATCCAGCAGGTGGTGGAGCTCTCCGAGCGCATCGGCCGCACCACCGTCTTGAGCGGCCGCAGTATGATCCATAACGCGCAGATCGCCTCGGACCTCGGCTACCTGCACCTTCCGGACGGCGTCGCCTTCGAGAGCGAGCACTGGCACGGGCTGGCGCGCGACCGAATCACGTTTCTGACCACCGGGAGCCAGGGCGAGCCCCTCTCGGCCCTCCACAGAATCGCCCTGAACGACCACAAGTCGATCCGGATTGATCCGGGAGATACCGTCGTGCTCTCCTCCAAGTTCATCCCCGGCAACGAAAGGGCCATCACCAACCTGATCAATCATCTCTACCGGCGCGGCGCCGAAGTCCACTACGAGAGGGTTTCGGAGATTCACGTCTCGGGCCATGCCAGCCAGGAAGAGCTAAAGACGATGCTGCGACTCACGCGCCCGCGCTACTTCGTCCCGATCCACGGAGAATACCGCCACCTGGTGCGACACATCCGCTTGGCCGAGGCAGCCGGGGTGGAGGCTGAGAACTGCTTTCTCCTGGAGGACGGCTCGGTCCTGGAGCTGACCGCAAACGGCGCGAGAAAAGCGGCGACGGTCTCCGCCGGCAGGGTATTCGTCGACGGCAAGGGAGTGGGAGATGTGGAAGACGTGGTGATCCGGGACCGGCGCCATCTCTCGGAGGGCGGGATGGTGCTGGCCGTCATGGCGATCCACCAGCAGACCGGGGAGCTCGTGGCCGGACCGGATCTTATCTCGCGCGGCTTCATGCGCGCCGAGGACAGCGAAGAGGTCATGGAGCGGGCGAAGAAAATCGTCCTGGAGACTTTGAGGAGCATGAACCGGGAGACCCGGACCGATCCCGGCGAGCTCCAGGAGGAAGTGCGCAAGGCGCTGCGCAGGTACTTCAACAAGACCCTCGAGCGCCGTCCGGTCGTGCTTCCCTTCATCATGGAGACGTAAACGCGTTGGCCATTTTTTATACCTGTACTCATATAAAATAATCGTCTGACCAAAACAAAGGAAGGCGGTTAATATGCGTTACATTGATCAAAACTTAATGCCGGGAGAGAAGGTCGTTTATCAGACTAGACTTCATTGGATTGTTTTCCTCTGGCCAGTTCTTTTCCTGTTTATCGGCACTGCAGTGTCTGTGGTCGTGTCCGTGAATGACCCTGGAGACATCAGGCGAGAAATTGGAGTGTTTGGTCCCTGGTTTTTCTTCCTCTCGCTTGCTGTCTTGGCGGGCCTGTCACCATTCATTACCTACTATTCGTCAGAGTTTGGGGTAACAAATAAGCGAGTTGTCATTAAGGTTGGGTTGATTCGCCGACGTACTATAGAAACGTTTCTAACTAAAGTTGAAGGAATCGGTGTTGATCAAGGCATTTTGGGTAGGATTCTTGACTATGGAACCATCGTGGTAACCGGTACGGGAGACACCAAGGAGCCGTTTCATAAGATCGATGCCCCTTTGCAGTTTCGTAAACGGGTACACGAGCAAATTGCAGCTGTCCAAGAAACAAAATAATGTGGGACGATCCCTACTTTATATCTAAATTGGGCTTGCAACGTCTACACCTTCAAGAACACTCCCTGACTGAGGAAAGGTATGGAACCGGCCTCTAAACTTAACCGCGAGATTTGGGGCGTTATCATTTTTGTTATCGCCCTCCTCATCTCTTTGAGCTTATTTTCTTACACTCCGGGGCAGGAATCGGCACGTTTAAAACTCGACTATGGCGTGGGCGCTAGCCTAGCAAACATTTTACGTCAGGGGTTAGGACTCTCAGCCTTTCTCTTGCCACTTTTTCTATTCATCACCTCATACTATCTCTTTCGTGGGACTTATAAGATAGCGGCTCTCTTAAAATTCACGGGTTACGCACTTTTCCTTTTGTTAAGTACAGCCATCGTTTTGAGCCCTTCCACTACACCAGATAAGGTGTGGGAACATGGCGGGATAGTAGGAGATGTTCTAAGAACGAAGATCCTTTCAAATACTTTTGGTCGGATAGGCACGACCTTGATTAGCTTTTCCCTCCTCCTTCTTGCGCTCATGCTAATAACTAAGGTCTCGCTCGTGGTCGTGTGGAAGAAGACAACGGAAGAGAGTGAAAGGTTCCAAAAATGGAGTGCGGCCCTTATCAAAATAATCGTAAAGCGACTAAGTGAATGGAGGGAAAAAAGAAAAGCGGAAAATAGAAAAAAAGAGCAGCGGGAATACGTCCCGCCACCGATTATTCTTCAAGAGGAGGCAAAAGAGACACTAGCGGTAAGAGACCTGCCTCCAAGGAAACCAAAGAAAAAACCCGCTCCCGTGCAAGAACAATTTGCTTTTCCCGAAATCGGCCAGGCCTATACGCTTCCTTCCCCATCTCTGTTAGATCCTCCGGATAGTGGGCATGTGGAGATTGATAAGGAAACTCTCGACGCGATCGGGCTGACTCTGCAAAGGAAACTGACGGATTTGGGTGTCGAAGGACACGTGAAAAGTGTGCACCCTGGACCCGTTATCACGATGTTTAAATTCGAGCCTGCTGCGGGGGTTAAAGTAAGACGGATTGTGACCCTTGCAGATGATTTGGCGATGGCGTTGCGCGCGCTAAACGTGAGGATCTTGGCTCCGATCCCTGGAGAGTCTGTTGTGGGCATCGAAATACCCAATCCCAGACGCGAGAAAGTTTTTCTTCAGCAGGTCATTGGGAGCGATGATTACCAAAATGCCGAGTCGAAGCTCACCCTAGCATTAGGAAAGGCTATATCAGGGCTTCCCTACCTGGCGGATCTGGCGCGGATGCCCCACCTGCTCGTCGCCGGCGCCACGGGAACGGGAAAGTCTGTCTCTATCAATGCCATGATTTTGAGCATGCTTTATAAGGCGACGCCAAAGGATGTACAGTTCATCATGATCGACCCGAAGATGCTGGAGCTCAGCGTCTTCGAGGAACTGCCTCACATGCTAGTTCCGGTGGTGACGGATCCCAAGAAGGCGGCGGCGGCGCTCTTCTGGGCCATGGACGAAATGGACCGGCGCTACCTGCTGATGCGCGACAAAGGGGCCAGAAACATCGACCACTATAACCACATCTTAGAAAAAAAGATGCCTGATAAAAGCGAGGTCATTGACCTCAAGGATCCGGACGAGACCGGAGAAAACAATGAAATAACAGGGCATACCGAAGAACAGATCCCCCTGGCGCATGAACATCTCCCCCGCATCGTGATTGTCGTGGATGAGCTGGCGGATTTGATGATGTCTGTTCGCAGAGATATCGAGGAACACATTACGCGTCTGGCTCAGAAGGCCAGGGCTGCGGGAATTCATATGATCCTAGCTACACAGCGCCCGTCAGTGGATATCATCACAGGACTCATTAAGGCGAATTTTCCGGCCCGGATCTCATTTCAGGTGACCTCCCGGGTCGATTCCCGAACGATTCTTGATTCCATCGGGGCTGAACGGCTTCTAGGAGAAGGGGACATGCTCTACTTGCCCCCTGGGACGGCGCGCCTGACCCGTATCCATGGGGCTTATGTTTCGGATCAAGAGGTTCGCAAAGTTGTGGAGTTCATCAAACAACAAGCCAAACCTCGTTATCGCCCTGAGGTCTTTGAAGACAAAAAAGAGGTCGAGGCGGCAAACGGAGAGGACGATTACGATGAGATGTATGACGAGGCTGTGAAGTTGGTCACGGAGACCGAGCAGGCTTCTATTTCGATGATCCAGAGGAGACTGCGCGTGGGCTACAACCGGGCCGCCCGGATGATCGAGCAGATGGAGCGCGACGGAGTGGTCGGACCGGCGGACGGCGCCAAGCCCCGAGAGGTCTATGCGAGAAAACTGGAACCGTAAGCGCCCCGGGCCGCCGCCTCTCCTCTGGCTGCCCGTCTGGCTGCTTCTCTGCGGCGTTTCCTCCGCAGGCGCGAGCGATCCTCAAGAGGAGGCGCGCGTCATCGACGGTCTGCAGAAAAGCTACGACTCCGCTGTTGACTTCGTAACGGATTTTCGGCAAGAGACGGAGCTTAAGACCCTTGCCCGCAGCCTCAAGGCGCACGGCAAGCTCTATTTCAAGCGCCCCGGCAGGATGCTCTGGCGCTACGACGAGCCCAAGGGGCAGTTTGTCCTGGCGGACGGGAAAAACCTATACTATTACCAGCCGGAGCAAGGACAGGTCCTCAAGAGCCCGCTGAAAAGCGCTTTTCGCTCGGATATCCCTCTGTCCTTTCTGTTGGGCATCGGCAATCTGAAGAAGGAGTTTAAGGTCAGCTTGAAGGGGTTGGAACAGGGACTCTATCTGCTCAGGCTGGAGCCCAGAGGGGAGCTGGGAGGCTTTGGTGAAATCCTCCTGGGCGTCGACGCGGAGAGCTTCAACATCCATTCGAGCCGGATCCGGGACGCCGCGGGCAACGTCACCATGATTCGCTTTGCCGGTATGCGCAAGGGAACCGGACTGAAAGACTCCCTGTTTCGTCTCCAACTCCCGGAAGGGGTCGACGTGGTCGAACTGGGGGCGCCATCCCGATGAAGGAAAAAGTCAGCATTATCAGCCTCGGCTGCGCGCGCAACCTCGTCGATACGGAGGTCATGGCGGGACTCCTCCAGCAGGGCCCGTACGAGATGGTCTCGGAGCCCTGTGAGGCCGACATCGTCCTGATCAACACCTGCAGCTTCATCGACGCGGCCAAGGAGGAATCCGTCGATACTATCCTGGAGACGGCGCGCTTCAAGGAAGAAGGGAGATTAAAAACCCTGGTCGTCGCCGGCTGCCTTCCGCAACGGTACTCGGAGGAGCTCAGCCGGGAGTTGCCCGAGGTGGATCTCTTTATCGGGACGGGCGAGGTCCCGCGCATCGTCGACATCCTCAAAGGGCACCGCGAGGGCAAAAGGCAGCGGGCCTACGTGGGGATCCCGCGCTATCTTTACGATGACGCTACGCCGCGGCTTCTGACCACTCCGTCCCACACCGCATTTCTCAAGGTGTCCGAAGGCTGCGATCACAAGTGCGCCTTTTGCATCATCCCCCAGCTCCGCGGTCCCCACCGCAGCCGCCCGATCGACTCCGTCGTAAAGGAGGCGGGGGCGCTGGCCCAGGCGGGCGTCAAGGAAATAAACCTGATCGCCCAGGACCTGACCGCCTATGGCAGAGAACGGAGGGACGGCACCACGCTCTACGGGCTGCTGCGCGAGATGGTCGAGGTGCCGCGGATTCAGTGGATCCGTCTCCTGTACTCCTATCCCAATTTCCTCGACGAGCCCCTGCTGCGCCTGATCCACGAAAATGAAAAGATCTGCAAGTATGTGGATATTCCGTTCCAGCACATCAGCCCCGGGATTCTCAGGCGCATGCGCCGGGGCAAGAGCGGCAGCGCCGTCAGCGAAGCGGTGGACAAACTGCGCCGCATGATCCCGGGAGTCACGCTGCGAACCTCGCTGATTGTCGGTTTTCCCGGAGAGACCGAGGAGGACTTTCAACAGCTCCTGGATTTCGTCGAAGAGACGCAGTTCGACCGGCTGGGAGTATTCAAATACTCCGTCGAGGAGGGGACGCCGGCAGCCCTTATGGGGAATCACCTTCCCGAGCAGGAGAAAGAGATACGCTGGCAGGAGGTGATGGACCTTCAGGCGAGCATCTCACGGAAGAAAAATGAGAGCCTGATCGGAACGGTTCAGGAGGTTATGATCGACCGCTATGACGCCGAGGCGGACAGGTGGCTGGGCCGCACACAGGCCCATGCCCCCGAGGTGGACGGGCTTGTCTGCCTCCAGGGCAAGCCCATGAACCGCAGGGTGGCAAAATTCAGGCCGGGCGATTTCGCAAAGGCGAGAATCACCCGGGCCCTTGACTATGATCTTATAGGTGCCATACTAGGCGACTGATGGCCAGATCCAAACCCATAGTAGACGATAAGAAACTGCGCAAGGAGTTTCTGAAAAAGGCTCAGGAAACGCTGCAGGAGACCAAGAAACAGCTTCTGCGCGAAATCCGCGGGCGCGTCAAGGAAGAGACGGAGGGAAGCAAGGACGAGGGGCGCGATACCTACGACCTGGCCAGCGACGAGCGGGACCGGGAAATCAATTTCATCCTCAACGACCGCGAACGAGAGAAGCTGCTGGGTATCGACGAAGCCCTCCAGCGGATCAAGGACAAAACCTACGGGATCTGCGAGTGCGGTTGCGAGAACTGCGAGGGCGAGATCCAACTGGGGCGGTTGAAGGTCCTTCCCTTTACGCGGCTGTGCGTAAAATGCCAGGAAGAGACGGAGAGGGAAAGCAAGCTGCAGAAGAAGTTTGAAGACGAAAGAACCTACCGCAAGCTGGCCATCACGGACATCGAAGAAGACAACTTCTGAGTTCCACCCAACCCCAGCCCGACAACCTGACTATTTTGGATTTTGGATTGCCGATTTTGGATTCAATCTAAAATCGAAAATTATAAGAGGGGGTGACGGATTCTCTCCAACCCTAACACCCATATGATAATGAGCGAGGTCACGACCAAGGCAACGAGGGTCGTCATGGCTGCCTTGGTGGTGTCCAGCCGGTGAACTTTTTCCATGCCGAGAAATATCAGGTACAGGCTATAGACATAGGCGAGAATCCCCAAAGCAGGAATCCAGGCCAGGCCCAGGCAGGCTCCGGCATAGGCGCATAATCGTAAAGTGCCCTCGTAGTCGCCCTCCCCCTGAAAGACGAACTGAGAAGCCAGCATCAGGATGCCAGGTCCAAAAATATAGGCCAGGGCGATCAGGAATATAGTATTGATGGCATCGGGCAGACCGAACACGACGACCCTCAGAACGAAGTAAACGAAGCCGCAAACACCCAGAAAAATCAGCGGGTTTTCGAAGCCTCCAGTCGCCGGCATGTCACGATAGAAGCCGCGGGGATCCAACATCACCTTGCGCCAAACCAATGCGAAAGCCTTGGGGCCTTCCTGGGGAAGAAACTCGGAGTCGCTCATAACCCCTCCTGACAGCTCTTGAGATCCATAGCCAGGAGCAATATAGATGAAAATCGCCGAGCGGCGCAAGGTCTTCCCGGCCCCATGGAAGCGCATGCCAAAACCATCCTCAAAGCGATCTATGATGCCGCCGTCCGGGCGGTCCAGCCTTCGACCCTTTTGCCCAAGAAGCTGGCGATTTCAAACGGCGCCCTGGCGGTAGAAGGCAGGCAGGGCCGCAGCTATTTTCCGTTGACCGGCAGGGTTTACGTTATTGGAGCCGGCAAGGGTGTCGATCAGTCGGCGCCGTTCTGGGAGGCCCTCTTTCACGACCGCCTGGAGAGAGGAGCGCTGGTGAGCCGGGATCGCTCTTTTCGAGGACGATCCGAGCGAATCTCTCTGGCCATTGCGGGTCATCCCTTGCCCGACAGGCGGAGCCTGGACAGCACGGAGCGGTGTCTCCGGCTCCTGGGCGCCGCCCGGCGCGACGACTGCGTTATCTTCTTCCTTATGGGGGGCGCCTCCTCGCTGCTGGCGAAACCGGCGCCCGGCCTGACGCTGGAAGACAAACGGCGCACTACGGCTCTACTACTGAAGAGCGGCATGACCATTTTGGAGATGAACTCCATTCGCAAGCATCTCTCCGGGGTCAAGGCGGGAGGAATATTACGGCATGCTTACCCGGCGAGAGTCCTGACGCTCGCCATTTCCGATGTCCTTGGGGATGATCCAACGGTAATCGGCTCAGCCCCCAGCTTTCACGACCCCACGACCTACGCAGACGTATGGCGTCTGCTAAGAAGATACGGCCTCGTCGAACGGCTGCCGCTGAGAGTACGTGCCTATCTTAGCCGGGGGGTGCGGGGAGAGATTCCGGAGACGCTAAAGCCGGGGACCACGCTGTCAGCCGGGAGTCCTTTTGCCCTCCTGGCAAATAATAAAGACGCCCTGCTCGCCGCCAAAAAAGAGGCCGGATCGCTCGGTTTTGCGGCTACCATCCTGACGAGTGAGCTCAGCGGCGACACGACCACACGGGCGGGAGAGCTCTGCTCTTTTCTCAAACGAACAAAGGGCTATCGCCGGCCGCACTGTTTTCTCCTGGGAGGGGAGACGACAGTGCAGGTCCGTGGGAAGGGAAGAGGCGGTAGAAACCAGGAATTTGCCCTGGCCAGCGCAATAGAATTAACAGGCCATGACGGGCTTCATATGCTCAGCGCCGGCACCGACGGAAGCGACGGACCGACCCCGGCGGCCGGGGCATTCGCCGATAAAACGACCGTAGCGGCGGCCCTCCACCTTGGCCTCGACCCGCGCCGGGCGCTGCGCGACAACGATTCTTATAACTTCTTCAAAAGCCTGAAGGAGCTATTCTGCCCGGGACCAACCGGCACGAACGTCTTGGATCTCAAGGTCGTCTTAGTATATTGACTTATCACTCGCCCTTTTTCGCTTTTACCTTGACTTCGAGCGAATCCAGGATATTTTTATCCCCCTGCTTCTTGTAGCTTATCGACGCGGCATCGCCAAGATTGATGTCGCTCATCTTTGCGTTCTGGGGCACATACTGGGTCACCTTCGTCTTCTTGTCAAAATCCACGGTAACGAGCTTACCCTCCTTGGTGACAACGATCATATAGTTCTTTTCGGTGTCCAAGAGACCAATGTCGCCGGTTACCTTCAGGGGTTTAGCCTTCTTTTCCTGGGCCAATGCCGGACCTACGGCAAGAAACGCTAAGATGACGGCTGCACAGATTAGATCTCTTTTCATGTTCGTCTCCTCTTCTTCAACGATGCTATTCGCCCTTCTTTGCCTTGACGGTGTACTCAACGGACGTGGCTATGTTCTTCCCGCCTTTTTGCTGGTACGTAACCGAGGCGCCCTGTCCCAGGTTGATGTCGCTCATCTTTGCCGGTTGGGGCACGATCTTCTGGACCTTGGTCTTGTTGTTAAAATCTGCGGTGATGAGCTTCCCTTCTTTAGTGACCAAAATCAGATAGTTCTTCTCCAAGTCGAGAAGCCCCACATCCCCGGAGGCCTTCACTGGTTTTACCTTTGCCTCGGGCGCCTTTGCCGGCGGGGCCTTGGCTACGACCGCGGGAGCGGGCGCTGGAGAAGGCGTCATATCCTCCTGTACGGCACAAGAGGAGAGAGAGAAAATCATATAGATGAGCGTCAGCGCTGTCACCGAAAACAAGCTTTTCATTTTACCCTCCTGAGCTTGAGCGAACATCTCGCCCGTTCTTAGATGCTAAAAACGCTTTTGATTTAGTATTTTCGGCCATTCCTTACAATAGGACTTCAGTAGGGTTTTGATGCTACGCCGTAAGTCCTACTGACGCGCATTGTCCGACTGCAGGCTTGACCGGCGACCCCGTTAGGAGTATTTGCTGTTGGCGGATAATCCATTTTTTGTGTATCGTACTTCTGCCTTTTTCTTATACGACCAAGGGGGAAGCCATGGGTCCTATTAAAGTTGTGATCGCTGATGACCACGCGCTGTTTCGCGAGGGCTTGAAGCGGATCCTTTCTCTGGAAAAGGATGTCCTGGTGGTCGGTGAAGCCGCTCGCGGAGATGAGGTCTCCAAGGTCGTGGATCGGACCAGGCCGGACGTGCTTCTGCTGGACCTCAAAATGCCCAAAGGAGACGTGGTGCAGACGCTCCTCGAGGTGGGCGAAAAAAACAGTGCCACGAAAGTCCTTATTCTCACGGCCTTCTCCGAAGACGAAAATATTCTCAACGCCGCCAAGAGCGGGGCTAAGGGATATGTGCTGAAGGGCGTTTCCTCCGCCACGCTGGTACAGGCGATCAAAACGGTCTACGAAGGGGGGTTTTGGGTCGATAAGGAGATGTCGTCGGCGGATGCCTTCGAGGAAATCGTCCAATCGCAGTCGGGAAACTACGGCGGGGAGCCGGTCAACGAAGTGATCAAGCACCTGACGAAAAGAGAGGTGGAGATTCTGAGACTCGTTGCCGAGGGACTGACCAA
>MGSR01000069.1 GCA_001798565.1 Deltaproteobacteria bacterium RIFCSPLOWO2_12_FULL_60_16 | reverse complement strand
GAGGAGGTCGTCATTCCCCAATACATCGAGCTGTACGAAAAACTGGCCCGAGGATAGAGGCAAGGGATAAAAACTATGGACAAAATCCATATCGTGATCCCGGTCTTCAACGGCTGGAAACAGACAAAAATCTGCCTCGACGCGTTGAGGGCCAGTCTCTATCGCAACCTGGAGATCATGGTTGTGGACCACGGCTCTACGGATGAAACGAAAGAAGCGTTGCCTTCCCAATATCCCGAGGTCGTACATATTTTGGGAGAACCCACACTGTGGTGGACAGGGGCTACTAACCTTGGGATCCGGACTGCCATTGACCGTGGGGCGAAGAACGTCATGTTGCTGAACAACGACTGCTACATTGAGCCCGAGACCATCCAGCGTTTGGTCGCTCATGCCCAGGAAAACGGTGAAGCTATCATCGCCCCTATCCAGATAGACTACTTCACGAAGCGGGTTCTCTGCGTCACCGCTAGCACATGTTACCTGCTTGGCTTCCCCACCCTGATTCTTCCCGGCAGGGCGCACCATGCCCTAAACAAGAAACAACTATTGCCCACAAAGCTCATCATAGGAGGCCGCGGTGTTCTGATACCCGCTAGCATATTCCAACGGTTAGGTATGTTTGACGAGGCCCATCTTCCCCACGCTGGGTCAGATAATGACTTCTACCTTCGCTGCCGCAGGCAACAGGTGCTTCTCTTTATAGCTACAGACGCGACCATCTACGTGGACAATACCCGCACAACGCTAGCCGCCAATCTCGAACAAATGGACCTCAAACAGTTTCTGCAGACTCTCACCGACAGGCGCTCCCACAGGAATATCCGCGACCTCAATACCCTTTTTAAGCTCCATTATCCGATCACAGGTCTCCACCATCTTGGCGTGGCGTTGAATCTCTTCCGCTACTTCGCACTCTACGGATGGAAAAGGCTGAGACGCGCCCTCATCTCACGGTAAAGCTCATTCACTGTCCCGATCGTTGGTTGAGGGCGGAAAAAAGGATCGCTGCTCCATTCTCAGTAGAGCAATCTGCTCCGACACTAAACCCAGCATAAAGATGATTACCGCGGCAGTTAAGAGAAAGACGGACATATTGGTAAAGCGGTGCTCCGTTACAAAGGTGTAGAGGTAATAACCCATGCCGCTAAAAAAGAAGAGCCCGCTCACGGGCAAAAACACCCGGAAAGGGGAGAAGAGCGTGGCGATCTTGGCAATGATCAGCAAGAAACGAATGCCATCGGCCACCAGACTGATCTTGCTCTGCCCGCTGCGGTAGAGGGTCTGAATGGGAACGTATTTGACCGTGAGGCCGGAGCGCAGAAACGCCAGCGTCAGAGTCGATGGATAGGAAAAGGTATTGGGCAGGAGATCGATAAATCTGAGCGCATCCTTACGTGCAAGGGCGCGGAAACCGGAAGTGAGATCCTCAACCTTGAAGCTGGTAACGTAAGAGGCAAAAAGATTGTAGAGGATATTGGCCGCGTAGCGATGGAACCTCAGTCCGGAGCCGGTGGCCCGCGCCCCGACCACCATGTGGTAGAGGCCGGCCTGGGCTAAGAGCTTGGGAATATCCTCGGCCCGATGCTGTCCGTCCCCGTCCATCAAGGCCAAAAGTCGCCCTCGGGCGGCCCTGATGCCACTCTTGACCGCAGCACCGTTGCCGATATTGTATGGGTGACGGATAACCCTCGCGCCCCTCTGCTCCGCGATCGCGCCGCTCCCATCCGTGGAGCCGTCGTCCACCACAATCACCTCCGCGCTCCGGAGATTCAAGCACCGAATCCGATCCAGCAGAGATCCCAGGTTCTGGGCCTCATTGAACACCGGAATAACAACCGAGACGTCGCAGCGGTCACTCATGGATCTGGTAGACGGAATATCCCCTAGAGTGGAAGAGTCCACTCAAATAACGGTTGGCAAAAGAAACCCACAACTTCTTCTGCTCTATGGTGAGGTTCTCGTTCAAAAATCCTAACAGAAGCGCATCCCGGACAACCATATGAGTCAGGCCTCTTTTCCGGAGCCCGGCATAGATATCGTCTTCGTCTCCGGCAGCCCGAATGGCGCGGATAAGGGTCCACGCATACTCAGTGCCGTCGTGGATATAGTCCCGCTCGCAATAATACACCCTTCTCCCCATAAAAAGAAAATAGACCTTGGCGGTGGATGGAAGACTCCGGTTGATGAACTGAAGAGCCGGATAGTCGGGCAGCACCCGTATGAGATAGGCCTCTCGGCTCTCGCGTCCCCTAAGATGATCCAGCGGCGAGACCCCGTGAAGGTAGTTCCAGAAATAAATCCCATTCAAGCCCAGCAGGAAAATCACGGCGGAGAAAAGAACAAAGGGACGAGCGATTCGCAGGTAGATATTGTGGAGACCGTAAACCAGAAGGATCACCAGGGGCGGCACGATGGGGAGAATATAGCGGATGCGCATCTCGGCGAGAAAAGCCGCGTAGAAAAAATACCCGAGAACAAAACCGAATAAAATCTTTTTCTCCTCCGCCCACTTTCCCTTAAACGCCCAGGGGAGAAAAAGAATCAGCATGGGATTAAGAACCCCGTCGAAATATTGGGGCCTGTCATCCTGGCCAAAGAAAAAAACCCGCAGGGGCAGTGCGGAGATCTGCCACCAAGATTCGCCGTACAGGAGCTGGCGCCGGTCCAGAAGCCCGAGCCCCGGCTCTCCGCCCGGCTCGCCTCCCCCCCCGAAGAAATTGGCAAAGAACGGGAACAAGGGGTTCCCGGTCCAAACCAGATTCTTCAACGCCCAGGGGCTCATAGCTAGCGACGCCAAGAAAGCGAATAACAGGATTTGGCCCATGACCTTAAGCACCCCGTTTGCGCGAACCCGGCTCGCCATCAGAAAGAGCAAAACGAAAAGGAGGAGCAAAAAGGCCAACATCCCGTTGGGCTTAGTGGCCAGCGTGAGACCGGCCGATAGGCCCGCCAGCGTCAACCACCGCTTGTCTTCACTCGCTTCCACCCAGCGCAGCAGGCAAAGCAGGGAGGCCGTGCAGTAAAAAGTCAGCCCAAGATCCACATAGGCCCAATGGCTCAGGCGCAGGATGGCGGGCGTAGAGACAAAAACGAAAAAGCCCAAGAGGCCGTAAATGGGACTGAGCCGCCTGGCAAGGTAGGCGTAAAGCAGGAGAGCCGTCAGCATACCGAAAAGCCCGTGAATGAGCTTGGGTACGGAGTCCCATCCCCAGCGGACCCACGGCACATACAGCATGTCCAGGAGCATCGGGTAATAGGAATAAGGGGCGAAGGGGACTTCCAAAATCCGGCCCGCCTTGGCGTAAAGGCGGGGTATGGCCAAATGGTGCGTCAGCTCGTCCCGCGCGGTCGGGGGAAGAAGGGCCAGGACAACCTCGACCGACAGAATGAACAATACCAGAAACCAGAGCGCCAGCGACCATCTGTTTTTGTCCGGCATCTGGATAAAAAACACATAGAGGAAAAAAAATGCCGCAAGAAAAACCCCGGCCGCGGCAGAGCCGTTCAGGAGCGGACTGCCCACGAGCCCGCCCAGCCCGCCAAGGAGATAGAGGGTAGCGACGGCGCCGAGCAGACAGCCGCAGAGCGAGGTGCGATACAGCAGAACGGAAAAGCGCTCCGGCACGGCTACTCTCGCCCGTCTCGCTGTTTCAGCCACCGGCCGATCAAGGGGAATACTTCCTCCCTCGCCTTGCTGCCCACCAGCAGATCGACATGGCCATAGCTCGGACTCTTCGGGCCTGCGCCGACGATCCGCAGGGTGCGATCCTTCGAGCCGACCGCCCGGTGGACCACCCGAAGGCTCTCCGGCGGCGCCACCATGTCTCCTTCTCCCCCTACGAGCAGGATCGGAAGCCGGATCTTGCCCAGGGCCTTTCGGTAGCTGAAATCCCCCCGGGCGGAAACGAACTCGCCGCGCCGGATCATCAATAGCAGATGATCCAAAACTCCCGGATGGATCTCCGCGAGCGCATCGTCCAACAGTCTCGTCTTCACCTCCTCGTCGATGTTCTCGGGGTTGTAGAAAAAGCGCTCCATCTTGGGGAGGAACGGGATGAGCAGCCGGGCGAAAAACGGCGCATTGAGGGAAAGAAACGCTCTCTTTAAGAAAGGACTGTCTTCCAGTCTCAGAAGCCTCTTCATCGGCTCCTGTTGCGGCTGATCGAAGGTTGCCGGGGCGCCGACGGTAACCAGAGCGGCAACCCCGGCGCCGCCCCGCCTCTCCAGGTATCCATAGAGCAGGAGTCCTCCCATGTCGTAACCGAGGCAGAGGATCTTAGAACTGCCGCTTTCCTTCTGGACATGGCGGAGCACTGCGGCAAGATCCCTTTCCACGATGTCATCGAGGGTCCAACTCTTGGGGCCGCCCCTGAGAGGATTCAGGCTGCGGCCCGTGCCCCGCAAGGAGAGATTCCATACATCGAAGCCGTCCCGGGCGAGATACCGCGCCAGACCCTGGTCGTCGTCAAGATTAAAAATGCGGCTATTGACGAAAATCCCATGAACCAGAACTACCGCGGCGCGACGCCCGGAGCGCTGCTCCGGATAGAGCCTCTCCAGGGCGAGCTCAAATTTTTCTTCGGTTACGGCCCAGTGAAGCTCCCGAGAGAGCGCCGGGACCGCGCCGGGCAAGACCGCCGGCGCGGGGAAAGAGAGAGAAAAAAGGGAAAGAAAAACAGCGCCTCGAAGAAAAACCCGCGCCCGGCTAGTCTTTCCCGTCAATAACCGCCACCACGGAGTTAAAGGCGACAACCTCACCCTCTTGGACGCGGACCTCGCTCAGCAGTCCGGTATCAGGCGCCTCGATCTCCACATTGACTTTGTCGGTCTCGACTTCGAGAAGGGGATCCCCTTTTTGGACGGCTTCTCCCTTCCGCTTAAGCCACCGTAAAACCTTGACCTCGTTGCTCTCGTCGCTCGATCCCAGACGCGGGATCACCACCTCTTTTTTCATCCGGCGCCACCTCAGGTTTATTCATGCAGCGATATCATAAAGCGAGGCCAGCTTGAGCGAGCTCCGCATCAGATCCATCCACGTGTGAAGGTTTTTATAGCCCGGCGGCAGCTCATACCGCACTACCGTGTAGAGATAATGGAGTTGGGTGAATATGGCAATGTCCGCGATCGTCATCCGGTCGAAGATGAAGCTCTTTCCGGTAAACAACAGCTCCAGGCTCCGCAGATCTATCCCCAGCGCCTTCTCGGCCGCCGGCCGCGCCTCCGGCGTCTCCGCCCGGCGCATCAGGTGAATGGCATGGATCAAAACCTCATCGGACCAGTCCTCCAACATGAGACAGAGCCCTTTATCGGAAGCAGCCGTCGGATAGATGGTGTTTTGGGGATACTTTTCCTCCAGAAAAGCGGAGATAAAAGTGGAGTCGATAATGCATTGGCCGTGGTAGTCCATGACCGGCACCTTTCTCTGGCCGGAGAACTCGATCAGAGACTTGCGCTCGTCTTTTTTTACGTCCACCACGTCGTACGGGACGTTTTTTGACGCGAGAACGATTCTCACCTTCTCGCAAAACATCGACGTCGGCGATTGAAAGAGTCTTATAGCCATCGTTCTTACCTCCCGCTAGGTGGTGATTCTAAAGGGGTTGGCAGAGACTTGCAAGGAGATTCGGCCTTGCCGGCGCCCTCGCATCCGGACGTAAGAACCGGCTTGTCTTTTTTGACGGATGTGGTAGTCGTAGAGCCGCCTTTATCCCTGACAAAAGGAGGAACTCCCATGATGTCTACCATAGTTGTGCTCGTGCCGCGGCTTGTTTTTGTCGCGTTAGCGCTTTTCGTTACGCAACCGGCTCTCGGTGCTTCCTACCCGGACCGGCCCATAAAGATGATTATTCCTTGGGCCGCCGGGGGTGACACCGATGTCATCAAGCGGGTCTTCGCCAACGCCATGGAGAAACATTTGGGCCAGCCCATGGTGGTGGCCAACATCACCGGGGCCTCGGGGACCAGGGGGGCTGCCGAGGCTAAGAAGTCGCCACCCGATGGCTACACGATTTACTCGACCCATGATTACATCCACACGACGTACTACACCGGGGTCTCTGATATAACCTAC
>MGSR01000068.1 GCA_001798565.1 Deltaproteobacteria bacterium RIFCSPLOWO2_12_FULL_60_16 | reverse complement strand
GGTTGATTACCTGTAAGGAAAGCGTGACTCGCGCCCGTTACGGTTTCGACTCTGCTCACCGTCCTGAGCCTGTCGAAGGGCCAACACGAGCCGGACATTCGGCTGAGCTCAGTCGAAGCCTGAACACGAACTACAAAGGCAGGGTTACTCGAGGAACATAGAACCGGTATCGAAGTTCTTCTGCTTCATTTGCTCGATCAGCCTCTCCCTGTCGCGCTGGATCTGATTGAGTTGGTTTCTCAAGTCGCTAAGTTCTTTTTCTTTGTTACTGTAGCCTGTCCGCGGCACGTCCACTTGCGGCGGGATTCTTCCCGCGCGGTGCTCGACACTGGCCGGCGGGACCCCGGAAAAGGTCGAGGGCGTCGAGAGTTTTATTCCACCCGCATCGCTCGGTCCTGAAGGGTTAAACTGCGTATCCCGCAGCCTCGACATCAAGTCATCGGTGCGCGCCTTAATGGCCTCCTCTGTTTGGAGCAGTGTCGGTTCCGGGCCACTACTGCCTCTTGTGGCGACGGCGTAACGGTCGCGCAAGGCCTTGATCTGATCGGTGAGTTGGCCCACCTTGTTCTGAAATTCCTTTTCTTCCTTGGCTCTTTCTTGGGCGAGCCGCTCTTCGGGAGTGAGAGCTTTCTCCTTCACCCCGCCTTCAGCCTCAACCTTGGGAGGCTGAGCTGCCTCTGTTCTCGTGGTCGGTGGCGGGGCTGAGGGAGTTGCTTCCAATCGCTGAATGGACATTCCTCGGCTGTCAGCCTCGCCAGCCTTGATGATCGTTTGGATCTGGTCCCGACTGATCCCGATCTCGCCTCCCATGCCGGGGAACTTGATCATAGCGCCTTCTTCCCGATAGCTCTGGACGGTGATCCGCCTGCCGTTTTTTAAGACCAGGGTGTATTGCGCGTAGAGCGGGTCGGCTATGCAAAGGAGAAAAACCGCCAATAGCAGCAATCGCTTGGAATCCGTCATACGCCTAATAATACCACTTCGGATTTCACCTATGCAAATAGCCTCTGCCGCGTTTACAGCGTAGGGGGAATAATGTTATCTATTTTAAAAGGTTGCCCCCGTGGTTCTGTTTTTATGAGTCGCGCCCTCATGCGCCGTCTGCTCAGCTCGCTTTCCCTTGCAGGGATTTTATTATTCTCTTGTGAATCCAGGGCGTTAGAGCCCAGCGTCCAAATCCATTCCCCGCAGGACGGCTCCCGTATCGTGCAGGATCAAAACAGCGTCCTGGTGAGCGGGAAGGTCTCCACCCAGGGGGCGCGCACTCCCAATGCCGATATCTTTTTCGTCATCGACGTGTCCGGAAGCACGGCCCATTACGCCGGCGTGGATCTGGGTGATGTTGCCGACTTACCGGCTGCCGGGACTGCGCCAAAGTGGGGCAGACCGCAGATCGGAATCTTCGGCGGGGGATTCGGCATGAGCGGCCCGCCGATACGGAGCTTGAGAAACTCGATCCTGGCTGCCGAGATCGGCGCCACTCGCCGGCTCCTCTCCCAGCTCAACCCTGAGACAACGCGCGTCGGCTTGATTACGTTCGGTGAAGACGCCAGGTTGCTCCAGCCTCTTACCCACGATTTTGAACGGGTGCGGCAAGGGCTGGACGATATCCTCATGGTAGGCCCCTTCGGCGGGACCAATATGGTTGCGGGGGTCCGCCTGGCCATCAAAGAGCTCGCAGGCTTAGGGCTGAGCGCCCGCAGGGACGACGCCGTCAGAGTGCAATTCCTGTTGACCGACGGCTTTCCTACGCTGCCGATCGGCGGGGGCAAAAGGGTGACGCAGGAGGATACCAGTTTGTCCGTGAACGCCGCCCGCATATCCGGAAAGGCGGGAATCAAGATCCATGTCTTTGCTCTGGGGGAAGAGGCCCTCTCCTATCCTGCAGCCGCTGTCGGGATCGCGCGCGACAGCGGCGGGATTTTTACCCCGGTCGTCAGGCCGGCGGATATCCTGAGTGTCTTGGAGAACGTCTCCGTAGTAGGCGTCGACTACATCGAGGTGGTCAATGCTACGACCGGGCAGAAGGCCTCCCATCTGCGCCTGGCCGCCGACGGTTTTTTCTCCGCTGCCGTTCCCATGGCCGAAGGGCTCAACCGGATCCAGCTCTTGGCCCGAGCCAGTGACGGGAGAACGGCGCGGGATTCGATATCGATCTATTACCAGCGCGGGGAGCAGCGCTCTCTCGATCTGGAGGTGTTTCTGGAAAGAGAAAAGAGTCTCAAGCTGGAAGTCGAACGGCTGGGCAAGGGCCGCGAGGAGATCCAGAGAGAGATCGAGCGCAGCCGGGAAGATGGCTTGAGCCGCTCGCAGGAGCCTCCCCCTAAGAGCAAGGGCCCGGCGCGGTAGCCTCCTCAGACGGCCGCCGCAAGCTGAGAGGTCAGCGTGCGGTTTTCTCCGATTCCGCGGCGATCGCGATTTCTGACGCCCCCGCCTTCTTGATGATAGACAGCACCTTCACCGCCTGCCCCAGCAGCACATCCCGGTCGCCGCGCAAGATCACAATCTTGTCAGGGCTCGCGTTCAGGACCTCGCGCAAGGAGTTTTCCAGGCTGGCCTCGGTCACTTTTTTTTGATTGACGTAGATCTCACGGTTGGGAGTGATCGTTACCGTGATTCCTCTGGGTTCGGACTGGGTCTTTACCGCAGAGGGAAGGTTCACCCGGCCGCCGGACTCCACGATCGCCGAACTCGTGATCATAAAAATGATCAGCAGGACGAGAAAAATATCCGTCAAGGGAGTGATGTTGATCTCCGCCACGATGTCGGAGTTATCCTCGCGCGCGAGCGGCGTCATCGCCATGCTTCCTCCTTACTGGCCGAGCTTCTGCAGGATCTTTCCGACCTGGATGCGGAAGAGCCCGTTCAGATTGCCGATGCGGGTTTGAAAGTAGTTGTAGAAGATCAGGGCTATGATGGCGACGCCCAGCCCCAGGGCCGTGGCGACGAGCGCCTCGGAGATCCCCGCGGCGACCACCGTAAAGCCGCCGGTCCCGACAATGGCCATGCTCTCGAAGGATTTGATGATCCCGATGACGGTTCCCAGCAAACCGATGAAAGGGGCGCTGCTCGCCACGGTCCCCAGGATCCAGAGGTGCTTGCGCATCGTTTGCGTTTCCTCAAACATCGCCTCGGCCGCCAGCGCGCTGGCGGTCTCAAAGTTTTCACCGCCGAATCTGGAGATGACGTGCATGAATATCCGCGCCGCGGGACACTGGGCATTCTGCCGGCACATCGCCAAGGCCAGATCTTTCTGCCCCTTGCCGATGGGGTCCATGATCGACTCGCTGAGTCTCAGAGTCACCGTGCCGATGTTTCGGAGAGACCACAGCCGTTCGAGCACCACCGCGACGCTGATCACGGACATGACGATGAGCGGGTAGGTGGCGATGGCGCCTTTGTGAATGATCTCTAGGAGGTTCAAGCCTTGCTGCATAGGGAGATGTCCTTTCGCATTTTTAGCGAGATTACCTGATGATAATATTTAATCAACAGCAGGTCCAACAGATTGATCGAAACCGGCCTGAGACTCTATCCACGGATGCGGATGTCCACGGTGAAGCGAATGATGAGGGATTCGCCCGCCAGATCGCGCAGGCTTTCCGGGATGGGGGGAAATGGGGAGGCCTTTTTCATCGCCTCCAGGGCGCTGCCGTTGATTCTCAGGTCGGTGGAGTCCAGGACCTCCACCTGGCTGAGCTTGCCGGCTTTATCCAGTGCGAAGCGGACACTGACTTTCTGCACTCCGGTCACGCCGTCGGGATATTTCCAGACGGAGAAAACCCGTTTTTCTATCAGCTTGAGGTACTGGTTGTAATCCGCGCTCAATGCCCCCTTAAGCCCTGAGGAGCTGCCGCCGCCGCTGCCGCTGCCCGTTCCGCCTCCCCGGATCCCGCTTCCTTCTCTTATCCCCCCCGGCACGCCATAGGGCCCCGTGCCTGTGCCTGTTCCCTTCAGGGCCCCGGGAATCTGAGCGCCCTCGTTCAGCGCGCGTATTCCTTCTCCGTCGCCTTTGCCTTTAAGCGCGGCAAGGCTTCTCTGATTCAGGTTCTGGTTGGCGGCCGGTGCCGGGTCCGGCGCGCTATCCTTGGTCGGGAGCCGGACCAACGAGTCCGGCGCGCTCTCTTTTACGGCAAAAGGCCGCGGGCGCCCCAGATCGGCCAGGAGCCTGGGGCGGGGGAGCGCGGGGGCGCTGTCGGCAGGCGCCGGCACGGACTCCTTGCTTGGAGTTAAGTTTTCCACTGAGCCGGAGTCGAGCTTTCCCGATTGCTGCCGGGCGATTTCCGGAAAGCCGAGTCTTGGCAGCGCGCGCGGCCCCCCCGGGCCACGATCCGGGCCTATGCTCTTGTCTTTGGATGTTCCTGCGCCCACGTCCAGGAGCTGGATCGGGATGGAGACCACGGCATCATCGGGGTTGACCGCCAGAGCCAGCGCGCCGAAGAGGTAAAAGATCGCCACATGCAGGGCCAGGGAGAGAGGTAAAAAGGGGTTTCTAACCAGCGAATAGAGCGCCAGCTCCGCCCAACTCTCTGTCGCTTCTTGAGCCATTCTTAGCTTCCAGGGTGGCGCGGGGTTTCGGGCTCCAAACGCAAGGCCGGGATCTCCTCCTGCTTGGAGAGGATCTCCAGCCCCGCGGCGCTCACATCCCGCCGCACCAGCCGGCCCGATTCGTAGTGGGACCACAAGTCTGCGGCGCCGTCTCCGTTGAGGTCCCTTTCTTCTTTCGCAACCAGCTCTCCTTCCCTGGTGGTATCGTAGTAGGTCCAGAGATCCATTTTCCCGTCCCGGTCGAGATCTTTCTCCACTCTCGCCAGGCGTCCATTCTGGTAATAGGCGCGAAAGCTCGTCTGGCCGTCGCCGTTCTCATCGCGCTCTTCGCGAACGATCTTTTCCCGGTCATAGAGATAAACAGTATCGGGGCTGCCGCGCTTGCGGCTATCCACCTCGCGCCGCACCAGACTTCCGTTGTTGAAATAGCTCCAGGTGTCAACCCTGCCGTCTCCGTCTGTATCCTCTTCCTGGCGGACGATCTCTTCGGGGCGGAGCGGATTATGATAGATCCAGAGATCCGGTATTCCGTCTCCGTTGATGTCCCTGACCTGGATGTTTTTAAAGGGGCTGGCCGGCTGCGCGGGCGGAAGCTCCCTTTTGCTCAAGGATGCGAGCGCGGCCTGCTCTGCTTTCTTGTCGTCGGTCTTCGGCTCGGTTTTTTTCTCCTGCGCCGCCTTTTGCGCAACCTGGATCGCCCCGGTCGCCTGCCGCTCCGGGGGATCCGCTGTCTTTCCCAGTTGGGCTTCCAGCTCTCTTTGGCGCTCTATCTCACGCTCGATCTGCGCCTCCAGATCCTTGTCCTTGGCCTGTTCTGCCTGAATCTGAGCGTTGAGCTGTGCGTAATGAGAGTCGGCGGTGGCAAGTCCGTAAAATACTCCGAAGACCAAACCCGCCGCAGCGCCGTAGGGGCCGGCGATAGAGCCTCCCATCGCCACCCCGTCCATCATTCTCTCCCAGACGTATTGGCCGCGCTGGGATCCGCTTGCCTGGGCCTGGGGGGAAGCGGAGGGTGAGGAAGGGCTGGCCGGAGGGGTTGCCGCAGGCGCAGCCGCGCCGGTTGGCGGATAGGGAGAGCTTCCCGGAGGGTATTGTAAGGGCACCGGGTCGCAAGCCGCCAGGAGGAGAAAAAGAAGCAGTGCTGGACTCAGTATAGTTGCGCTCAATGCTTAGCTGCCTCTGGCTCTTTGACTGTTGTGGTTGCGGCCTTTTTTCCTTCCTGCTCTCGCTCAGCCGATAGGCTGCGCAGCTCGTCCTGGACGGAAGCGAAGGGCAGGGCAGGGGGATTGGGTTCGGCCTCAGCCACTTGCTCCTCTTTTACCACGTGCTCGTCCTTAAAAAAATAGCGGACATCGACCTTACCGTTGAAATCGAGGTCTTCTTCCTGCAGGGTCCGCTTGCCATTCTCGAAGGTCACCCAGACGTCGGCCCGCCGGTCTTTGTTGGTGTCGGTCTCCCGCTTAAGCTCCTGGCCGCTCTCGTCGAAGAACAGGCGTATATCAAAGATGCCGTCGCCATCCGAGTCGCGCTCCTCTCGGATCAGCTTGTCGTCTTTAAAAAAGTCCAGGGTATCGAGACTGCCGTTTCCTTTGCCGTCCGACAGCCTGCGCGTCAGCTTTCCGCCCGCGAAAAACTCGATCAGGTCGAATTTTCCCTGTGCGCGCGAGTCCTCTTCTCTGCGCACCAGCTCCTCGCCCGAGAAGTAGAGGATCCGATCCGGCTTGCCGTCTCCGTTGAGATCCTCCTCCTGTCTGAGCAGGCGCCCCTCCCGGTAGTATCCCCGCAGATCTATGGCTCCCGTATGCTTGCGGTCGATCTCCTTCCTGGCCAATTGGCCGTTCTGGAAAAAGGAGAAGCTGTCCATACTGCCGTCTCCGTTGGTGTCTTCTTCCAGGCGGCTGATCTTTCCCCCCTGGAAGAAGGTCACCCGGTCTGCCCGGCCGTCGCCATTGCGGTCCTCCTCGCTCCGGGCCGGCTCGCCGTTCTCGTAGAAGAGCCGGAGATCGGCCTTGCCGTCGCCGTCGGTATCCTGCTCCTTGCGCTCGACCTGCCCCTGGGAGTTGAAAAAGTAGCGCAGGTCGA
>MGSR01000067.1 GCA_001798565.1 Deltaproteobacteria bacterium RIFCSPLOWO2_12_FULL_60_16 | reverse complement strand
ACCCGCAGGCCGGGGTCCAGCGCTTCACCTTCTCCCAGCTCTATCTATGGGGCGGCCTTGATCTGGTGCCGGTTCTCGTCGGCCTCTTCGCCGTCCCTGAGATTGTCGACCTGGCTATTCGGGGAACCTCCATCGCCGGAGAGTTGCCGCAGGGAAATCTGGGGCGGGGCGCCTGGGAAGGGGTGAAGGATACCTTCCGCCACTTCTGGCTTACGATCCGCTGCAGCCTGATCGGAACATTCATCGGCATCATGCCGGGCTTGGGCGGCGGCGTGGCTCAATGGATCGCCTACGGCCACTCGGTGCAGAGCGCCCGGGATGCCAACGAGCGCAGCGGCTTCGGCAAAGGGGACGTGCGCGGAGTCCTCGGACCGGGCGCCGCCAACAATTCCAAAGAGGGAGGCGCGCTGATTCCAACAGTGGCCTTTGGAGTCCCGGGAAGCTCGGCCATGGCCATTCTGCTTGGCGCCTTTTTCCTGCAGGGGATCATCCCCGGGCCGGACATGCTCGACAAGCACCTCACCCTCACCTTCTCGATGGTCTGGACTATAGTCATCGCCAATATCGTGACCGTGGTGGTGAGCTTTTTCTTTCTCAATCAACTGGCCAAGCTCACGATGGTGCGCGGTTCTATCCTCATCCCCTTTATCCTCTTTCTTGCCTTCATCGGCTCCTACACCTCGAACAACCATTTGGGGGACCTTCTGGTCTTTCTGTTTTTCGGTCTGCTCGGCTATCTCATGATCCGTTCGAGCTGGCCCCGCGCCCCCCTGGTTCTGGGTTTCGTCCTGGGGAGAATCGCCGAGAATAACTTTTATATCTCTACTATCCGCTACGG
>MGSR01000066.1:3179-10787 GCA_001798565.1 Deltaproteobacteria bacterium RIFCSPLOWO2_12_FULL_60_16 | reverse complement strand
GTGGTCTTGATTCTGCTCGCTCTCACTTTGGTCGTTATTGTCTATCCCTTCCTGCGCTTCCGAAGAGGCGGCCAAACGCCTGAGGACGAATCGGCATGAAGAGACTTTTGAACTCCCGTTTTCTCCTCGCCCTGGCCGGGGCCTTAATCGCCGGCTACGCCCTTTACGCCTCCCTTTACTGGCCCTTTAGAACCGCTCTATTCCCCAGGGTCGTCGGGGTTCCCCTGATGACCCTGTCCCTGCTGGAGCTGTTGCTCTGCGCCGCCGGCGCGGAACTGGAGCGGGAAGGCCACGCGGTCGATTTTGAGCTGACAACGGACATCGAACCCGGCGTGGCCCGGAGGAGGACCATAGCGATCTTTTCCTGGACCTTCGGCTTTTTCCTTCTGATCCTCCTGGTCGGCTTTCCCTTGGCCGTCCCCCTGTTTGTCTTCCTCTACCTCAAGCTTGCCGGTGGAGAGGCCTGGCTCCTGACCCTCCTGCTGACCCTCCTTTCCTGGCTCACAATGGAGGGGCTCTTTAACCGCCTCCTGCACCTGCCCTTTTCGCAAGGGTGGATATTTTCTCTCTGGGGCTAGCCCAATCCACCATATAATACCGCCATACCGGTCCTTATCGGCTATGTATTACAGCGTATGTATATGGCTATTGACAACCGAATAGCTGCGGGCTATATAGTCTGAACACCTCCACCGACGGGACCTCTCGATACCAAACGTAGTATTCTTAGAGTTTCTAGAAGATTGCGGGTAACATAGAAAAATATATGTATTTTCAAAGAGTTATATCTAGACTGCCAGCGGATATAGCAGCCGTTCTGGCGATCGTTTTTTTGCTCTTAATCCCCACCCACCCTTTTAACGGCGAAGAGAGCCATTGGCTGGAGCGGGCGAGCCTGCAGGAACTTAAAGAGGCCTCTGAATTATTTAAGATTTATTCAGTACTTAAGTCGGAAGGCACAGACCTGGACGACAGCCGGATATGGCAGATTTCCGATACCATCCTCCAGGAGAGTCGAAGCCGGTCACTGGACCCCATGCTGGTCCTGGCGGTCATCAACGTCGAAAGCAGCTTCGAGCATGGGGCGGTATCCGCTATGGGGGCAAGAGGGCTCATGCAAATCCGGCCCATCGTGGCCCATACCCTGGCAAAAGAGCTCATCGGCAAGGATAGTGAAGCCCTGGAACCTTACTTCGCCGAATCTCGTCCTGAGCAGTTGGACTTACACGATCCCATCCTGAACATAAAACTGGGGGTCACCTACTTGCACCTGCTTAAGAAGAGCTTTAGAAACCTGGCACTCGCCTTGACCGCCTATAACAGGGGGCCAACCGATGTAAAAAACCGCTTGGAGGACGATGAGGTAGTACCCCTGGACTACGCCAACAGAGTCTTCTCCGCCTACTACGGCTACCGCAAGGCACACCGCCAAAACCAAAACTAATCCATTCCCTCACCCCATTCAACGAGGCGATGCCGCCAGTGCCTCTTTAACCTTCTGCGCGTAAAGCCAGCGGTCCCGGTCGTCGAAAGCGCCCGCTGGAATGGGCCTCTGGAAGACCATCTTCAGAGGCACCGGATTGAGGAGAATACTGCCCCGTTTGAGCGCCGCAAACGTTCCATCAATGCGCACCGGAACCACCGAAACACCGCTGCGGATGGGCAGAATAAACACCGTGGCCTTCAAATCTTTGATCCCGCCGTCGCCGGTGCGAGTCCCCTCCGGGAAGACCACAATCGAGATGCCCTCCCGGAGCAGGCTGAACGCTTGCTTGAGGCTCGCCAGCCCTTTCCTTGGATTGGCGCGGTCCATGGGAATTTGGCGCGACCGCCTGAGCGCCCAGCCCATGAGCGGAATCCGGAATATCTCCTTCTTTGTAATAATACGAAAATTGTGCGGGATGTAGGCGAAGGCCAGCAGTATATCGAGAAAGCTGGCATGGTTGGGCATGAAGATATAAGTCTCGGCCGGATCGAGCCGCTCCAGTCCTGCGATCTCAACCCGAAGCCCCGCCAGCGCCAGATTGGTCTGGGCCCAGTAGATAAGCCATCTATGGGCCCTATTACCGCTGGCGTCCGCCAAACTCGCCAGACAGCTGGCCATGCCACCGACGAGCATGAGCACGAAAAAGGAAAGGATGACGAAAATCTGGTAGGGGAGCAGGAGCAGCCGCCGAAGCGAACCGGAGACCTTCACGGCGGACAGATTAGCTCATAGCATAGCAGAGTCAACCTATGGTAAAGGAATTGGACCGGTAAGGCCGGGCAGGAAAGGCCGCAAGCGCAATGACAGGGCTGACCCTCACCAAGAAGGCATGGGAAGATATCTCCCGTCATGCGGTCGAGGCCTTTCCGGAAGAATGCTGCGGCGTGATCCTCCACGACGGCAAGAGCGACAAGGTTTGGCGCTGCAGAAACATACAGAACGCGCTCCATGCGCTCGACCCGGAGAGCTATCCCCGCGACGCCACGATCGCATACGCCATGGATCCGCAGGAGCTGGAGTCTATTATTCGACAGGCGGAGAGTAGCGGGGCGAAAATCAAAGCCTTATATCATTCTCACCCGAACCACGAGGCCTACTTCTCGCAAGAGGACAAGGCCTTCGCCATGCCCTTCGGCGAACCCAGCTATCCCGACAGCGCCCAGATCGTGATCTCCATCTACCACCGCGCGGTAAAGCGAATCGCCGCCTACGCCTGGGCGCCGGAGAAGAGAGATTTCGCCGAGATCCCCCTGGCGCAAATCTGATCCGCATGCAGGAGCCCAGAGACCACAGCATCGATGTGCGCGGATTGAAGATCCACTACCTGGAGTGGGGCGATCCCGGCGGCGAGCCGCTGATTCTGATCCACGGCTTTCTCGACCATGCCCGCAGCTGGGAGCCCCTCGTGGCCTGGTTGCAGAGGAAATCTCCGAACCCCCTGTGGATCATCGCCCCGGATTGCCGCGGCCATGGCGACAGCGGGTGGGTCGGGGCCGGGGGCTATTACCACTTTGCCGACTATCTCCTGGACCTGGACTCCTTGATTCACGCCCTGGCCCGACCTCAGATAAACCTGCTGGGCCATTCCATGGGCGGGACGATCTCCTTCCTCTACACGGGCACCTTCCCCCGGAGCGTAAAGAGGCTTGTCCTGGTCGAGGGACTGGGACCGTCGGGCCTGGCCTTCGCGGACGCGCCGCAGCGGATGGCGAAGTGGCTCGCTGAGGTAAAACCGTCGGCGCACAGGAAGGCCCGGAACTATTCGTCACTGCGAGAGGCCGCCCAGAGACTCCAGAGAGCCCATCCGCGCCTTAAGCCCGAGTTGGCCCTGAAGCTGGCTGAATGGGGCATGAAAGAGAGCGGCAGCGGAACATGGATCTGGAAGTTCGACCCGCTCCACCGCTCTACGGCGCCCCAGCCGTTTTATACGGGCCAGGCCCTGGAGTTCTTCCGGCGCATCGAATGTCCCGTGCTGCTGGTTCAGGGGAAAGAGAGCCGCCAAGCCCCCCGCCCCGACCTGCGAGAGAGATTAGCGGCGCTAGCCCGGCACACCAGGATAGAAATACCGGACGCCGGCCACATGATCCACCACGATAACCCCGAAGCGCTGGCGCAGGCGGTGGTAGAGTTTCTCGGCCATTGACCGAAACTGCCGAGATTTGTTATGGTCGGCCGAAAAGGCGAAAACGCCGGTGAAAGACGGAGAAAGAAAACGGCTCTTCTTGCGTGTCGGCGACGAAGTCTCCCATAGCAACTACGAGCAATGGGGCATCGGCGTCGTGGTGGAAGTGATGACTTCATCCATCCCGGGAGGGACATGCCTGGCGCGGATCCGATTTCAGGACGGCCAGCTGCGCGTCTTCGATAACGACATGGACAGCGAGCGCTGCTGTTACTACTTCGGCGTGCGGCGCTATTGGAATCCGTCCCACGGAGTGAACGTGCTCCGCGCCAAATTTTTCTCCCTGAAAGGATAGCGAACAATGTCTATGCGGAAGAAACTCAGCCTGCCCGGCGCGCTTCTCCTGGCAGCCACCCTGGCCTCGCCCCTGGCGCTTTCCGCGGAGGAGCCGAACGAGATAGCCGGTATGGCTGTCGGCCTCACGGCGGGCAATATGTGGTTCGTGCCGATCAAGGCGATCTCGGTCGTCATGGGACTGACCGGGGGCGCCGTCTCTTTCGTGCTTTCAGGGGGAAACGCGGATCTCACGCAGCAGATCTGGCGGGATACCACCGAGGGGCCCTACCTGATAACTCCCGAAGTGGCGCGAAAAGCGGTCGGAGAGAGACCGGAAATCCAAAAATAGTCAGCAGAAGGCAGTAAGCAGTAGAAGCTTCACCTGCGCCCTTTGCCAATTTTTCTCTGCCTACTGCTGACCGCCGACTGCTTGCTTGCTTCAGCCTACGCGCTCAAATTCTTCTTAAAGAAGTTTGCCGTTCTCGACCAGGCGTCCTTGGCCGCTTCCGGGTGATAGCGGTCGGCATTCGTGTTGTTGTTGAAGGCATGCTTGGCGCCGGGATAGACCTTGATGTCGAAGCCCTTCCCGCATTTGGTCAAGGCCGCCTTCAACGGCTCCACCCCGGGCATGATGTTGGGATCGTCTGCGCCGTAGTTGCCGAGCACGGGACAGGGAATGTTCTGGACCGAATCCAGCGGGTCGGGGTTGCGCCCGTAATAGACGACCGCGGCGTTGAGATCCCTGCACTTGGTGGCAAAATTGAGCGACTGTCCCCCGCCCCAGCAATACCCTACCACTCCGATCTTACCGTTGAAAAAATTCTGCTTTTTCAGGTAGGCCACCGCGCTGTGCAGATCCTCTTCCACTCCGCTCTTGGCCAGCTTGCCGATCGCCGCGATAGCTTCTTCCGGCGTCTTGTACTGGCCGGTTCCTCCCGGGCGCGAAAGCAAATCGACTGCCAGAGCGGCGAATCCGTCCTTCGCGAATCTGCGCGCCACGTCCTGGATATGGTCGACCAGCCCCCTGTTCTCATGGATGACGATGACCGTGCCGAGCTTGCCCCCGCTCTTGGGACGGGAAAGATAGGCGTTGATATTTCCCGCGTTGCCCGGAAACGCGACCATCTCCGAGGTCAAAGCCGGATCGTTGGCCGCTACAATGAAAGGTATCACTTCTGCCATCGCAATTTCCTCCTTCTTGCGCTGATGTTTTACGCTCCGTATAGCGGAAAATAACCGATAAATCCAGGGCCCGCAGTCATTTCAAATAGCCCGCTTCCCGGTAATAGCGCTCCGCGCCCCGATGCAGAGGGACCCCGGTCTTCCACTGCTCGGTGATGGGCCCGGTGAGAGGCGAACGCACGATCATCTGCGGAACCGGCAGCGGCTGGCTGTAACTATACTGGATGGTGACGGCTCCTTCCTCCATCCGCTTCCGGTTCTGATCGATGACCTTCGCCACCGCGTAGATAAAGTCCTCTTCGGCTTCCGCGCGCGTCAAGAGCAGGAAATCCGACTCGTCGACGGCGAGCAGCGGCCGGTCGATGCCGGGCAAAAAGCCCGCGGGGACCGTGTGGCGCTCGAATCCTTCCTCCTCCAGCCCCGCCATCGCCTTTTCGCTCAGGGAAAGGAACCGGAATCCGTGTCCCGCGACATTTTTCCAGATGGGCTGCGTGCACGCCTCGCCCATGACCATATCGACCTGCCGGTTCCGGATCTCTTCGTCGACTGAAGTAAAGTCCGTCGTGCACGGCCAGTACTTTCCACCCCATTGTTGTATGTCTTTGAGCGTGATTCCGTACTGCCGCAAGATCGCCTGGACCGGGTGAGCCCACTCTCTTACCGATCCTTCGACAACCTCCGGGTTGACCCGAATGGCCACGCGCACAGGAGGTTTCTCTTTGGCGATCTGCTCCAGGCTCTCCCACTTCGCGTAAGGCGCCAGCGAGACCATCTGGCAATCGTCTTGGGGGAAGCGCGCGATGGCACGCAGGTTCTTGAGAGGCTTCGACTTCCAGGGGCCGGCGCCCTGCTGCGCCCACTTGGCGGTAATCCGCGGCACGACCCAGCAGAGATCCAACAGCCCCTCGGCGACCCAGTCCAGACGGTTCGGGCTGGGCACCACCATGGTGATCGGTCTCTTAAGCACCCGCTCGGATAGAATCCGGCCAAAACTCCGGGTCATGGAAAGAGAACCCGAATAACCGCTGCCGATTTTGATCGACTTGTCGATGACTGCAGCCAATTTTGGATGCATACTTTTCCGCCTCCCGGCCTTGTTGGATTGCCGTCCTGAACCTCAATTCCGCCGCACTACGACGCGACCAGCATCTCGACTTTGCGCTCGCCGTGGTCCCGACAGCCGCTCTCCGTGACGATCAGCGAAGTGCCGCCGAGCAAGGTGTCTTTGCCCGCTTTGCCGACGACCGTGGGAGAGATGCTGTAGATCATGCCGCTCTTTAACACAAAGTTGCCGGCGCCGCCCAGGCCGCCGGCCTCCGGCCTGGTATCGGCGATCCTGTAGGCGGGTCCGGGAAATTCCGGAACATCGATGCCGTACTGATGGATCTGCGAATGGGGAGATGGCATGAAGCCGGTCTGCTTGCAGGCCTTCTGGTAGACATCGATGAGGTCGCGCTGGGTCGCTCCGTCTTTCACCTGCTTCAGCACCGCCTCTCTGATCACGATCACCGCCTGGAACATCTCCCGATGCATCGGCTTCGGCTCGCCGAAGGAGATTTCCTGATCGCTGTGGCCGGCGTAGCCGCAGTAATGCGCATGCGCGGTGAGAGTTCCGATATCGCCCTTTTCGATCTTGCGCGTCATGCAGAGGTCGGCGAGAATGGGATTCTGCGCCGGCACCGGCCCGAAGTTGAACGACAGCGTCGATTCGAGATCGCCGCCGGCCTCCCACATCGCCCTAATCCCCTCCTGGACCACCTGCTTGCCCGGCATGCCCGGCCGCGCCACTTCGTGAACTCTCTTGATCGCCGCGTCGAAGACCCTGTTCGCCCGGTCGATCAACGCGTTTTCTTCCTCGCTCTTGATCGTCCTGACGTCGGTGAAGATGTCGGACACGTCGACGATCTTCGCTCCGGAGAGCGTCGTCTTAAGCCGGTTGTAAAAGCGATAGTCGATCCTGCCGGCGAGCCCGATGGCGCCGTTGTCCAGACGCAATTCCTTCAGCTTCTCCACGACGGCGGAGGCATCGAAGCCCGGCTTCAAATCGGTCACCCAATCCTGGGAGTCGAGCAGCACGCGGGGCGAGATATCGATGAGATGGCGCCGGTTGACGATGACCGCCAGCGGCTTGTCGTCGGCCGGAAGAATCCCGAACAGCTCGCCTTTGACGCCGTTGCTCAGGTAAAAGAGATTGCTGCCGGCGACTACGGCGCAAGCTGCTCCTTGCTCGCGCAGGCGCTCCCGGATAGCGGCATATCTCCGGTTGCGCTCCCTGAGGGACAATTGTGGAGAGTTCCGATCTTCAGCCATAAGAGGCCCCCCTTGCTATTCTACCTACAATCCGATTTCGCGTCCGAGGCCTTTCTTCCGCGCCTCGTCGTAGATCCGCGCTGCAAATGCCACGTCGCCAAATCCTCCCTGCGACTCTTTGAAGACGGTTATATCCTCACGCCCCGCTCTCCCCGTCACACGGCCGGCCACC
>MGSR01000066.1:0-3146 GCA_001798565.1 Deltaproteobacteria bacterium RIFCSPLOWO2_12_FULL_60_16 | reverse complement strand
GCCACCACCTCCCCGAGTTCGTGGATATTCTCCCAGGAAAGCCTCCCCTCGCGGGCCAACTCCACCAGGGGTCTCGGCGCCGAAGGGTCGAAATAGTTCCGCTCATGCTCCCGGCTCCCGACCACGATACGATCGGCCCTAAGGAAAACGCCGCGATCCAGCTCGCCTGGTTTTCCCATACTGCTGACGTGCACCCCGGGCTCCATCCACTCCTCCCGAAAGACCGGCGTCAGCGCATTGGTGGCAGTGAGTATGATGTCCATGCCGCGTACCGCCTCCTCGGCCTGCGCCGCCGGCCGAACTTCCACCTGCAGGCTGCGCGCGGCATCCGCGCAAAAGCTCCTCCTCTTTTGCTCGTCTCTGCTCGAGACCACCACCGCCGCCAGCTTGCGGACAAAGGCGATACCCTTGAGGAGGCCGAGGGCGTTTCTCCCGATACCGAACAGCCCGACCTTCTTGGCGTCCTTCCGGGCCAACTGTTTGGCGGCCAGGGCGATCGTCGCCGCGGTCCTGAGCGTTCCGAACGGATAGCCCATGATCGAGAGCAGGTCGCCGCTTTCGGCATCGAAGAGCAGCGCATACATTCTGTCGCCGCCGGCGAGCTGGACGTTGGGGCCCAATCTCACGCCGACCCGCCGCGATCTCAAGAGAGCGCCGGAGACGACGCGGAGCGCCTGGTCGTCTTTAACCCCGATATGATAGGGCGCGTGTACCGCCACCTGCCCTTCGCCCTGCTCCCTGAACGCCGATTCGGTGACCTCAATGGCTTCGGGCAGATTCAATAACGGTTGGACCTCTTCGCGCGTGAGGAGCAGCGGCATGGCCGGCTTTTACCCGTTTACCGGGCTACAATCAAGCAGACGCTTTGCCTGATAGAAAGGAGGATCGACTCCAATGGCGGGCTGATAGCCGAGCCGAACAGGCTGGGACAGGCGACGGGTTCTCTCTCTCCGCCAACTGCCTTATGCTGAATACTTAGGGAGCCGTGGATTCGGAAGTCGCCGGTTTGGCCGTGCTCTTCTCCGGTGAGGATTTCTCGCCCCCGTCCGAGCTGGCAGCGGCTTTGCCATCCCCTTTGGCCTCTGCCTTGGCGGGTTTCTCTTTCGGAGTTTTGTCCTTCCGAGCGTAGTCGGTAACGTACCAGCCGGTCCCCTTGAGCTGGAAGGAGGTATTCGAGATAAGCTTTTTAACCTTAGCCTTGCAGGTTGGGCAGCGGCTTAAAGGCTTTCCCGTTATCCTCTGTGTCACCTCGAAGTCGCCGCAGCGCTGGCATTTATACTCGTAGATCGGCATTCCTCATCCCCAAAAAAATCGGCTTTCCGCAACAATAACCACCGCGTAGGGTATTGTCAATCAAGGGGCCGTCGCAGCCGGAAAACTCTGCTCCCGGCGCAGGACCATGTCCCCACCGGGTATGGCGCCAGCTGGTTCGCCTTTTTCTTTCTTCGTACTCTCTTCGAGCATTTCCGGCGTGATGACCCAGGGGCCTGAGCAGCCGTCTTCCATCATCTTAGCCGCGTCGGCGTACCTCATCCCGGCGCTGAAGAACGTCACCAGCGAAGCCAGCCAGGTATTGAGTCCGCACAGGGCGGCGCGCGCCGGGATATTCACGGCCGTCAGGATGGATGCCACAGGATAAACCTCCACCTCAATCGTCTCAGACGGAGTCTCAACCGCCGGTTGCTCCTCCTGAGACTGCGCCAACGCTTGCACAGGCCCGCTGAGCGAAAAACTCAGGGCGAGAATCAGGCGGATCGCCGGCCCAGGTTTCATAACCTGAATTTTACCATCTCCCAGGAAAAATTGATACCGGCGAGTTAAAGCGTCGGCAGGCTTCTGCCGGGTGGAAAAGGGGGAAGCCGCTGTGCTATAGAAAACGGCCGAGGGAAAAAACTCCTCGATGAAAAAATTTGTTTTGTTATTCGTCGCGCGGGCTTTATTCTTTATGGTTTTTGTTTCCTCCCTTCAGGCCCAACCCGCCAAAATGCCGCCTGCGCCGCCCCAGGTCTGGGGGCCGCATCTGCCGGGGACGGATCCCGAGGGGACGAGCGCGTGCGTGAAGCAGTGCAACGCGAAATTTGACAAGGAACTCAAGAACTGTCTTGCCATGGAGGGAGGCGCGCGGGCAGACTGCGAACAGCCGGTAAGGGAACGGCACAGGGCCTGTTTTACGCAGTGTCCAAAGTAAACTCTCTAACCGCCCAGATACCCCTCGGGCCGGGGCACCACGGCGCTGCATTTCTTACAGGTTCCCAAAGGACTCACTGTTATGGCAATACCCGCTCCCCCGCCAGGGGCACAGCCATAAAAAGATGCGGCTGGTTGCCGACGACCCGCGAGATATGACCCTGGCCGGTCAGATCCTCCGCCAGCATGACGTCCCCGGTCTTGAAGCGCCGAACCGTGCCGTCGCCGCACTCGATGTCCCACTCGCCGGAGAGCGTCACGATATACTGCCGGCGCGGGGCCGGGTGCCAGTCTATGACGTGGCCTGCCGGAACGCGCCGGAAGACGACGCTGGAGGCGGCCTGGAGCACGGTCGTTTGCATTCTTTCGCCCTCAGCGAACGACAACTCGATCTCCTCGAAGTGCGATTGCTGATCCTTGCCGGTGTAAATTCTCACAATTTTCATGCCCGGCCTCCTGTGGCCCGAAAATAAAAAGCCCGCAATCGGGCTCTCGATACTCTACATTTTCGCTATGCAAAAATTTGGTGGAGGCGGGGGGAATCGAACCCCCGTCCGAAGATACTCCGCCAAGAACGACTACATGCTTAGCCGATGCTTTGATCTCGTCCTGCAAGCCCCCAGCGGCAGGGTCTCTCAGGACCATCCGGTTTGGATCTCGGCCTCATCCCCTCCGGCAGGAAAATCGGCCCATCCCACTAAATGACATCCTATCCGGCCCCGTGGGAGAAAGCCGGCAGGACGCTAGCTGCGGTTAGGCAGCCAGTGCGTACTCGAAATTATCTGCGTTTAATTTGCAGACCTGTTTGTTTAACGGGCCAACAGGACCCCGGCATGCCGCCTTGACTTCCTACCCCCGTCGAACCCAGATCGCCCCCATGTCTTTAGTTATTGGTTAATTGTTAATAGTTATTAGGAGTGGCGGGAACCATTAACTAATAACCAATGACCATTAACGAG
>MGSR01000065.1 GCA_001798565.1 Deltaproteobacteria bacterium RIFCSPLOWO2_12_FULL_60_16 | reverse complement strand
GACAGGTCGTGGTCGTGGGGGACGGGCAGGTAAGCCTCGGGCAGACCGTGCTCAAGCACAGCGCCCGCAAGGTGCGCAAGCTCTATCATGACCGGGTGATCGCCGGCTTTGCCGGGGCCACCGCGGACGCCTTTACCCTGTTTGAAAAGTTCGAGGCCAAGCTGGAGCAGTTTAACGGCAATCTCAAGCGCGCAGCGGTGGAGCTGGCGAAAGATTGGCGCACCGATCGCGTGCTGCGGCGGCTGGACGCGCTGTTGATCGTCGCGGATACGGAAGATTCCCTGGTCATCTCCGGGAGCGGCGACGTGGTCGAGCCCGACGATGGCGCCATCGCGATCGGCTCGGGCGGAAACTATGCCCTGGCCGCAGCCCGGGTCTTGATCAAGCACACCCAGCTGGGCGCGCGCGCGATCGCCGAGGAGGCGATGCACACGGCCGCAACAATATGCGTTTATACCAACGATCAGCTAACGTTCGAGGAATTACCGTAGTGCCGGACCAATTAACTTCGCCTAACTTCGTTTATCGCCCCTCGGTCTCCCTGCGGCGTACTACTTCAAGTATGCCTCAGTCGCCTCGGGGCTCGCGCCTCGTTATGCTTGTTTCTTGGCCCGGCAGAAAAACTTTTTTCGTTTGGAAAAATTACCTGGGAATACTTTAGATCGATGAAAGATCCCCGAAGACAAGAATTGACGGTAACAGCGGCCGCGGCGTTTCCGGCCCCGGTGATGACCCCGCGCGAGATCGTCTCGGAGCTGGATCGCTATATCGTCGGGCAGCGGGAGGCGAAGCGCGCGGTGGCCATCGCGCTGCGCAATCGCTGGCGGCGGCAGCTGGTGCCGGAAGATCTGCGCGAAGAGATCGCTCCTAAAAACATCATCATGATAGGCCCCACCGGCGTCGGCAAGACCGAGATCTCCCGCCGGCTGGCCAAGCTGGCGCAGGCTCCCTTCATCAAGGTGGAGGCCTCCAAGTTCACGGAGGTGGGCTATGTGGGGCGCGATGTGGAGTCGATTATCCGGGACCTTACGGACCTGGCGGTGAATATGGTCAAGGAGGAGGAGAAACAGAAAGTCGAGATCCGGGCAAGAGAGATTGCCGAAGAGAGGATACTGGATCTCTTGCTGCCTCCCCTCCAGGCGGGCAAGCCCGACGCGGAGGCGGCGGAGCTTGCCAGGAGCCAGGGGACGAGAGAGAAACTCAAGAAAATGCTGCGCGAGGGAAAGCTCGACGATCGGTTCGTGGACATCGAGATGACGCATTCGATGATGCCGATGATCGAGGTCCTCACGCCTCAGGGGATGGAGGGGATGGAGTTCAATTTGAAAGAGATGTTTTCCAATCTTATGCCCAAGCGGACGAAGAAAAAGACCGTAAAGATTCCCGAGGCCATAGAGATTCTGACCCAGGAAGAGGCCGCCAAGCTCGTCGATATGGACAAGGTGCTGGCGGAGGCGGTCAGGCGGGTGGAGCAATCCGGCATTGTCTTCATCGACGAGATCGACAAGATCGCCGGGCGGGAATCCACGCACGGCCCGGATGTGTCCCGTGAAGGGGTGCAGCGGGACCTGCTCCCGATCGTCGAGGGCTCCACGGTGAACACCAAATACGGGATGGTTCGGACGGATCACATCCTCTTTATCGCATCCGGCGCCTTTCACAGCGCCAAGCCTTCGGACCTGATCCCGGAGTTCCAGGGCCGCTTTCCGATCCGCGTGGAGCTCACTCCCCTGGGGAAAGACGATTTCGTCCGGATTCTGACGGAGCCGAAGAACGCGCTGATCAAACAGTATATCGCGCTGCTCGAGACCGAGGGTCTTCGGCTTGCCTTCCGCGAAGACGCCGTGTCGGAAATCTCGCGCATCGCGGCTGAGGTCAACGAGAAGACGGAAAATATCGGGGCGCGTCGGCTCCATACGATCCTGGAAAGGCTGCTGGACGAGACCTCTTTCAATGCGCCGGAGATGCGGGGAAAAGAGGTGACGATCGACGGCCAGTATGTCAGGGACCGCCTCACCCCGATTCTGCAGGATGAGGATCTCTCCCGGTATATCCTGTAGATAAGGCAGGGCGATGGAAAAGTTTATCGGCAAGGCCGAAGTCCTGATGGAGGCGCTTCCCTATATTCGTCGTTTTTACGGCAAGACGTTCGTCGTGAAGTACGGCGGAAACGCCATGGTGGACGAGGAGCTCAAGACCAGTTTCGCCCAGGATGTGGTGTTGCTTAAATACGTGGGGATCAATCCCGTCGTCGTTCACGGCGGCGGCCCCCAGATCGATCAGACCCTGGAGAAGATGGGGATCGCTCGGCAGTTTGTCCGAGGCATGCGCGTTACCGATCAGGAAACCATGGACATCGTCGAAATGGTCCTGGTGGGCAAGATCAACAAGGAGATCGTCAACCTTATCAACCAGCACGGCGGGATGGCGGTGGGGTTGAGCGGAAAGGACGGCAACCTGATCCAGGCGCGGAAAATGAGCCTGACTGTGGCCGCCGACGGGGAGCTGCCTGAGATCATCGACATTGGGCAGGTGGGCGAGATCGTCGGGATCAATCCGACCGTCATCAACTCCCTGGACGAGAACAAATTCATTCCGGTGATCGCCCCGGTGGGCGTGGGCGAGCACGGCGAGACCTACAACATCAACGCGGACCTCGTGGCCGGGCAAGTAGCCGAGGCCTTAGGAGCGGAAAAGCTCATCCTGCTCACGGATGTGGAGGGGGTCAAAGACAAGAAAGGCGAGCTCCTGAGCACCCTTAAAATCAATCAGGCGCGCAAGCTCATCCAGGAGGGGATCGTGGGCGAGGGAATGATTCCGAAGGTGGAGTGCTGTATCGAGGCGCTCAAGGGAGGCGTCGGCAAGACACACATCATCGACGGGCGGGTGAAGCATGCCGTTCTCCTGGAGATATTCACCAAGGAAGGGGTCGGCACCGAGGTGGTGCGGAAGTAACGTATGAACAACAAGCAGATTATAAGACTCACTGAAAAATATGTCGCTTCCACCTACACGCGCTTCCCGATCGCGCTGGTGCGCGGCAAAGGGGCGCGGGTGTGGGACGCCGACGGCAAGGAGTATCTCGACTTTGTCGGCGGAATCGCGGTCAACAGCCTGGGCCACAACCATCCGGCGGTCATCCGGGCTATCGAGCGGCAGGCGCGCAAGCTGATCCACGTCTCCAATCTCTACCACATCGCTCCCCAGTCCGAGCTGGCCCGCGAGTTGTGCCGCCATTCCTTCGCGGACAGAGTTTTTTTTTGTAACAGCGGCGCCGAGGCCAACGAGGCGGCGATCAAGCTCGCCCGGCGCTACGGCGGGGAGCGGCTGGGCGGGAAATACGAAGTGCTCTCGGCCACCAACTCGTTCCACGGCCGCACCCTGGCGACGCTGACCGCGACCGGACAGGAGAAGGTCCGCGCCGGCTACGATCCCCTGCCGCCGGGCTTCCGCCAGGTCGCCTACAACGATCTCGGGGCCATGGAGGCGGCGATCGACGAGAACACCACCGCGGCCATTCTGGTCGAGCCGATCCAGGGCGAAGGGGGAGTGGTCCTGCCCGGCAAGGACTACTTGAGGGGCCTGCGAGAGCTGTGCGACAGGAAAAATTTGCTGCTTATTTTTGACGAAGTCCAAGTGGGCATGGGACGGACGGGCAAGCTCTTTGCCTACGAACATTACGGCGTCGAGCCGGACATCATGACCCTGGCCAAAGCCCTCGGGGGAGGGTTGCCTTTGGGCGCTATGCTGGCGAGAGAAGCGGTGGCCCGGAGTTTTGGCCCGGGAAGCCATGCCTCCACTTTCGGCGGCAACCCTTTGGCCTGCAGCGTGGGTTTGGCGGTGCTGAAGAGCATGCTTCAGGGCGGCGTGTTGAAGAACTGCGCCAAAATGGCTCGGCTCCTTATGAGCGGCCTGCTCTCGCTTAAGGCCCGGCTCCCCGTCATCCGCGAGGTTCGGGGAAAAGGGCTGATCGTAGGCGTCGAATTGGAGCAGGAGGGGAGCAAGATCGTGGAAGATTGTATGGGGCAGGGCCTGCTCATCAATTGCACCGCGCATAAGGTGCTGCGCTTTCTTCCTCCTTTGATAGTGGGCAAGAAAGAACTGGAACAGGGTTTGGCCATTCTGGAGAAGGTTCTCGCACGCCAGTAGGCTGATAACTTTTCTCTCTGTCCGATGAAGAAAAGAGACCTTCTGAGTTTGCAGGATCTCAGCCGCCAGGAGATCCGCGGAATCCTCACCCTGACCCGGCAGCTGAAGCAGTCACAGAAGCTAGGGGCAACGCATCGGCTGCTGGCCGGGAAGACGCTGGCCATGGTCTTTGAGAAGCCGAGTCTGAGGACAAGGGTCAGCTTCGAGACCGGCATGATCCAGCTCGGCGGCCACGCGGTGTTTCTGGGCCCGGCGGAGATCCATCTCGGAGTGCGCGAGAGCCCGGCGGATTGCGCCCGCAGCTTGAGCCGCTGGGTGGATATTATCGTCTTGAGGACGTTCTCCCAGGACATCCTGGAAGAGGTGGCCCGCTCAGCGACCGTCCCTGTGATCAACGGCCTGACGGACCTGTTCCACCCGTGCCAGGTATTGGCCGACTGTTTTACGCTCTTGGAGCGCAAGAAAACGCTCGACGGCTTGAAGGTCGCCTTTGTCGGCGACGGCAACAATATGGCGCACAGCTGGATGGAGGCGGCGGAGAAGCTGTCGTTTTCTTTTTCTCTCGCCTGCCCCAGGGGATATGAGCCGAGCGCGGAGATCGCCCGTCTGGCCAAAGAGAGAGGAGCCCGGCTCCTGGTCACGAACGATGTCGCGGCGGCGGTCCAGGGCGCCGATGTGATCTATACCGACGTGTGGACCAGCATGGGGCAGGAAGAGGAGGCGGAGGCGAGACGAAACGCCTTCCGGGGATACCAGGTTCATTCCGGCATCGTGGCCTTGGCGAAGCCGGACGTGTTGGTCATGCATTGTCTGCCGGCCCACCGCGGCGAAGAGATCACGGACGAGGTGCTGGAGGGCCGCCACTCGATCGTTTTCGATCAGGCGGAAAATCGCCTCCACCTGCAGAAAGCGATCATGGTCTGGGCGCTGAAAGAAGTAAAAAGTAAAAGGTAAAAAGTAGAAAGTGAAAAGAGTTGCCGTTTTTGCCTTTTTACTTTTGACTTTTGCCTTGGCCGGCTGAGACACGATCATGAAACAGCAGACAAAGATAAAGAAGGTAGTGCTTGCCTACTCCGGCGGGCTCGACACCTCGGTGATCCTGCGCTGGCTGATCGAGACCTACGGGTGTCAGGTGATCGCCTATTGCGCGGACCTCGGGCAGGGAGAGGACCTCAAGGCGATCAGACGCAAGGCGTTCAAGACCGGCGCGAGTAAGGTCTTTGTCGATGATCTCAGGGAGGAATTCGTCAAGGACTATGTCTTTCCCATGCTGCGGGCCAACGCGGTTTACGAGGGCTCTTATCTTCTCGGCACCTCCATCGCCCGGCCGCTCATCGCCAAAGGGCAGATCGACACCGCCGTCAGAGAGAGGGCGGATGCCGTGGCCCATGGGGCGACCGGGAAGGGAAACGACCAGGTGCGCTTCGAGCTTACTTACTACGCGCTCAGACCCGACGTTAAAGTCATCGCGCCCTGGCGGTTGTGGGATCTCAACTCGCGCCAGGCCCTGGTTTCTTACGCCAGGCGCCACGGCATTCCCGTGCCGGTAAGCAAGAAGAGGCCGTACAGCACGGACCGCAATCTCTTTCATATCAGCTACGAGGGAGGGATCTTGGAGGATCCCTGGCGCGAGCCTCCGGCCGAGATGTTTCTCTGGACCAGAGCCGCGGAGAAGGCGCCGCTCCGGCCGGAGTATGCCGAGATCGACTTCTCTCGCGGGGACCCGGTGGCCCTGAACGGGAGATCCTATTCCCCGGCCGGACTGCTGTCGCGCCTGAATGCCTTAGGAGCCCGGCACGGCATCGGCAGGGTCGATCTGGTCGAAAACCGTTATGTAGGCATGAAATCCCGCGGCGTCTACGAGACGCCCGGGGGGACGCTGCTCCATTGCGCGCGCCGCGCCCTGGAGTCGATCACCATGGACCGCGAGGTGATGCGACTGCGGGACTCGCTCATTCCCAAGTATGCGGAACTGGTCTATTATGGTTATTGGTTCGCCCCGGAGCGGGAGATCCTGCAGAAGGCGATAGATGCCTCCCAGGAGAATGTCGGCGGCCGCGTGCGGGTCAAGCTCTATAAGGGAAGCGTGACCGCGGCCGGGAGAAAGTCGCCCAAGTCCCTTTACGATCCGAAGATAGCGACCTTCGAGGAGGGGGAGGGATATCATCAAGCCGACGCCGACGGTT
>MGSR01000064.1:6098-13941 GCA_001798565.1 Deltaproteobacteria bacterium RIFCSPLOWO2_12_FULL_60_16 | reverse complement strand
CTCCGGAAATTAGTTATTGGTTAATGGTTATTGGTTACTAGTTTATCCGGCCATATCGCCAACATTTTATTCCTTAAAATATCAGACTAATACACGAATAACTAGTATACTAATAACCAAATCAGACTCCCAACATCGATTCGTCCATACCCTCCACGTCTTCCGCCGGAAGGCCGTTGCAGCTCTGCGGATCCAGATGGAGATAAACCTTCTCTCCCGGATTCATGCTGAGGAACGGATGCGTGTGGACCGCCAACAACAAGTCGCCGACGGCAATCTGGCAGTGGTAGGCATCCCCCATGAAGATCGCTTCCTTGATCGTTCCCTCCACTACGTTCTCCAGCCCCTGCGGCTGTTGTTTATGCACCTGGATGTGCTCCGGGCGGATAGAGAGCACCGCCGGTTGCCCCTTCGCCAGGCCGGCGGCAGGGATAAAGGACAGGACTCCCTTGGCGGTTTCGATTTTGCCCGGCCTGGAATCGGCTCCAAGATCGAGCACTTTTCCCTCGATCAGGTTGGTGAGACCCAGAAAGGTGGCGGTAAACTTTCTCTTCGGGCGGGAATAGAGCTGGTGCGGGGTGCCGACCTCGATAAGCCTTCCGGCATGCATCACGGCGATCTGGTCGGAGATCGCCAGGGCCTCGGATTGGTCGTGGGTGACAAAAATAGTCGTGATGTTGACCCTGCGCTGCAGCGCCTTGATCTCAAACCTCATTTGCACTCTCAGCTTCGCGTCCAGGTTGCTCAAGGGTTCGTCCAGGAGCATGACCTTGGGCTCGTTCACCAGCGCGCGCGCGAAGGCAACCCGCTGCTGCTGTCCGCCCGAGAGCTTGGGCGCCGGCCGGTCTTCCAGGCCGTGCAGCCCGACGATCTTCAGCACATCCTCCACCTTCCGCCTGATCTCGCTCTTCGGACGGCGCTGGATAGTCAGCGGATAGGCCACGTTCTCGAAGACGGTCATGTGCGGCCAAATGGCATAAGATTGGAAGACCATTCCAATGGGCCGCTTATTGGTCGGGACATAGACCCGCTCGCCGGAGGCAAAAACCGCCTTGCCGTCGATGCTGATCCTTCCCCCTTCGGGCCTCTCGAGTCCGGCGACGCATCTGAGGGTCGTGGTCTTGCCGCAGCCGCTGGGCCCTAAAAAGGTGTAGAGAGAGCCTTCGGGGATCTCCAGGGAGACGCCCTTCAGGACGTGGACCCTCTCCACGTCCTCCCCGAAATATTTTTCCAGGGACTCGATCTTAACCATGAAGTTCTTTTCTGCCATTCCGCCTCCTCGGTTCGTTAATCGTTATTGGTTAATAGTCTATTCGTCCCATGAATCCCAATCAACGAGTAACGAGTCAACGAATAACGAAACTATTCCGCGATTCCTATCTTAGCCCCGAGTTGCCGCGCTACATAAGCCATAGCAACCAACAGGAGAACCATCAAGACCCCCAACGCGGTCACATAGGTATACTGTCCGCCCTCCCAAAGATCAAAAGCCATGATGGAAAGCACGGTGCTGTCGTACGAGTAAAGCAGGATAGAGGTCGAGAGCTCGCGCAGGGAAATGATGCTGATGTAGATCCAACCGGCCACGAAGCCCGGCATCAGCAGCGGAAGGATAACCTTCTTGAAGGTCTGAAACCACGTGCCGCCGCTCGCCAGAGAGGCCTCTTCCAGCTCTTTGTTGATCTGGATCATCGAGGCCGAAGCCGCCCGGATGCCGTAAGGCATGAACTTCGTGATGTAGGCGAGCAACAGCACCCAGATCGTCCCGTAGATCGGGATAGGAAGCGTCAGGTAAACCCAGATCAGGCTGACCCCCAAGACAATGCCCGGCATGGCGATCGGGATGAAAGCCATGTTGTCGAGAAAGATCCTGCCGGGGAGCTTGGACTTCACCGTGATCCACGCGATCACGGACGTGAGCAGCATGACGAGCGTGGCCGAGCCCACCGAGAGATAAAAACTATTCTTGAACGCAGTGAGCGCGAGCGGGTAGCTCATGATGTACTTATAATTGGCGAGCGTCAGCTTCCCTACCAGCTCCCACGACGGCACTCCGTAGTAAGGAATGAAAGAAGACCAGAGCAGGATGAAGACGGGCAAAACCACCGCCAGGAAAAAGATCGCAAACGCGCTGGCGCAGGTCACGTACTTCCAGGGACCGAGATCGATCACCCGGGGGCGGTAACCTTTTCCCGTCACGGTGGCGTATTTCTCCTCTCGCCGGGTGACTTTCTGATAAACCAGGACACCGACGGTGCTGATGACCAGCAGCGTCACCGCGTAGGCGCCCGCCAAACCGAAATCCGAAGGGAACTGGTGGATGGCGAGAAAGATCTTGGTGGTAAAAACGGATATCCTCGCGGGAACGCCGACCAGGGCCGGAACCTCAAAGGCCTCCATCCCGCGAACGAACATGATGAGCAGGGCGCTGAACATCGCCGGGCGCATCAGCGGGAGCGTGATCCGCCTGAACGTCTCGAAGGTGCTGGACCCCGCGCTCAGAGAGGCCTCCTCCAGGGAGGTGTCCATGTTGCGGAATGCCGCCGACATCAGCAGGAAGACCAGAGGATAGAGGTGGATCGCCTCGGCCCAGACCATCCCCCCCATCGTGTAGATGTTGAAAGGCGCGGACTCCAGGCCCAGGATTCCCTTTATCGCGAGATTGATCAGTCCTATTTTCGGGCTCAGGAGCAGAATCCACGCGATGGTGCTGAGGATGCCGGGAATGATGAAAGGGATCAGCGCCATGATGACGAACACTTTTTTGAACGGCGTATTGGTCCGCTCGCTGATCCAGGCGAGGTAGGTCCCGATCACGAAGGAGACGACCGTGCTCCCGAAGGCAAACTTGAGCGAGTTCCAGAAAAGGAGATAAAAATCCCGGTCGAAGTAGGCCTTGACGTAGTTTTGGGCGGTATAGGCGGCGCCGGGCTCCCCTATGGGCGCGCTACGCACGCTCCCATAGAGGAGCATCACCAGAGGAATCCCGGCGAGATAGAGAACGAACAACGAGCAGCCGATGAGGATCAGGGTCTGGGAGTTGAAGAAACGGATCACCTGCGTCGCTCCGGGACCGGTTTTTAGGCATCGATGTTGTGGACCACCTGGTCTTGAACCATCGTCTTCTTCACTTCCTCTTCGATCTGGTTCCACAGGTGGTCTTCATACTCCAGGAATTGCTTCTCTCGTTTGACCGAGAGCTTTCGCGGCCTCGGGATATCGATTTTCAGCACGTCTTTCACCCGTCCCGGCCGGGCGCCGAAGATGATGACCCGGTCGGCCAGGTAAATCGCCTCATTGATCTGGTGGGTGATAAACAGCACGGTCTTTCTCGCCTCATTCCAGATGCGCAGCAGTTCCATCTGCATGATCTCCCTGGTCTGCGCGTCCAGGGCGGCAAACGGCTCGTCCATGATCAGAATCTCGGGGTCCACGGTGAGGGCCCTGGCGAGGTTGCAACGCTGCTGCATTCCGCCCGACAGCTCGTGCGGGTAATGGTCCTCGAAGCCGGAGAGGCCTACGAGCTTGATGAACTTGAGCGCCCTGTCCTTCTCCTTCGCGCCGTCACGCCCCTGGCATTCCATGCCGAAAAGGACGTTTTTCAAAACCGTCCTCCAGGGCAAAAGGCAGGGGTCCTGAAACACCATCGCCCGGTCCAGCCCCGGTCCTTTGACCTCTATACCGTCAAGCATGATTTTGCCTCCGGTCGGTTTGAGCAGCCCGTCGGCGATATTGATGAAGGTGGTCTTGCCGCAGCCGCTGGGGCCGACGATGGTGACGAATTCCCCTTCCTCGACCGCAAGGTTAACGTTGTCCAGGGCCAGCAGCCGGCCGCCGGTGCGGGGCTGGTAGTACTCCATCCGGAGCCCGATTGCCTGTAGTTTCGTTGCCATGCATTCCTCCTTAAATAGAGATGAATAACGCCTGTTTCCACTGTCAGAGGCGGCTTTTTTGGCGGATTATAGTTTCACAGTTTCCCTCCCGTTTGCAAGCTAAAAGTAGGTTTATTGACAAGGGAGAGAGGATCGGATAGGGTCGGCGATGAAAAATTGCATAATGTTTTTCATAACGCTTGCCGACAGTCATGACCTATCCTCTGCGAAAACCAAAATCAAAACTTAAAGGGGTGGAAAACCTTTCGGCGCGAGTCTACCATGAGATCAAAGCGCTCATCCTGCGCAACCAGATCATGCCGGGCCAAAAGCTGCAGCACCAGGATCTCAGCGACCGACTCGGCGTCAGCAGAACGCCCGTGCGTGAGGCGCTGACTCGGCTCGTGCAAGAGGGATACGTAAGCCTCCTCCCGAACCGGGGTTTTATCTGTAAAGAGATCAATTTGCAAGAGGCGGAGGAGCTGTACGACCTGCGCGAGGCCCTGGAGGCGTTTGCGGTCGAACAAGCGGTGCAGAAGCTGGACGACAACGTCCTGGAAAGACTGCGGCAAAAGATGGAGCTTTACGGGCGTGACATCCAGAAGCGCTTCACCCGCGAACGTCTCGTCTACGATCAGGAGCTCCATCTGGAGATCGCCGAGGTCGCCGGCAACGAGACCTTGACCAAGGCCTTGCGCCAGGTCTTCGAGCGCATCGTCCTCAAGCGGAAGACCGACGGCCTGTACGATCAGGCCCGCGGGTTGGGCGCCCACCAGGAGCATTTGAGGCTTTTAGAGGCGATGGCAAGGCGCGACGTCGACAAAGCGGTCAGTATCGTTCGAGAGCACATCCGCGAGGGCAAGAGAAACGTCCTGGAGGACCTCAAGCAGAGAAAAGAGATATGGGATCTTCAGTTTAATGCGATGCACGGCTGACCCGCAAACGGCAAATTCACATTATCACAAGGAGGAGTAATGAGCGCGGATCTGGTTATCAAAAACGGATGGGTGGTGACGCCTCAGGAAACCATCAAAGGGGGCGTTGCCGTCAGCGAAGGAAAATTCGTCGCAATCGGAACGGACGCGAGCCTGCCCAAGGGCAAGGAAGAGGTCGATGCCAAAGGGAAGCATATCCTGCCCGGGATCATCGACGGCCATGTCCATTTCCGGGAGCCCGGAATAAGCCACAAGGAAGACTTTACCACCGGCTCCACGGCGGCGGTGTGCGGCGGAGTCACCATGGTCATGGACATGCCCAACGTGGTGCCGCCCACCGCGGATGCGGAAAAGGTAACAGAAAAAATCAAGATAGCGCAGGGAAAATTCCTCACCGACTACGCCTTTTTCGGCGTGGTGGTTCAAACCAACACGGAGCACATCCTGCCCATGGCCCGGGCGGGCGTCATCGGCTACAAGATCTTCTTCGGCGAGACGATCGGCAACCTGCCTTTTCCCGACGACGGCATGTGCCTGGAGGCTTTCAGCAACATCTCTCAATCGAAGCTTCCCCTCGGCATCCACGCGGAAAACCGCCAGATCATGAGCTACCATACGAATAAACTGAAGGCGGAGGGCAAGAACGACCCGGTTTACTGGGAGGCCTCGCGCCCGGACATCTGCGAGGCGGAATCGGTGCACCACGCGCTGTTCTTCGCCGAGACCTTCAAGACCAAGCTCCACATCTATCACATGAGCTCCAAGCAGGCGGCCTGGATGGTGCGGGACGCCAAGGCCAGGGGTCTCAGGGTCACCGCCGAAACCGGTCCGCACTATCTGCTGCGGGAATACAAGGATATGGAAAAGGTCGGGCCGCTGCTCAAGATGAATCCCCCGGTGCGCAGCCGGGACCATCAGGAGGTCCTGTGGGACGGGCTCTTGAACGGCTACATAGACATGATCGCCACCGACCATTCTCCCCACACTCTGGATGAGAAAGGGTCGGACCTCTACGGCAAGATGACCAAGCCGGCGATCTGGGATTGCATCTCCGGCTTCTGCGGCGTCGAGACCGCGGTGCCGGCGATGCTGACCGAGGTCAACAAGGGACGGATGACGCTGAACCACTACGTCAAAGTCACCTCGGAAAATCCCGCCAAGGTGTGGCAGGTCTATCCGCAAAAGGGGGCTATCCGGCTGGGCTCCGACGGGGATGTTACGATCGTCGACATGGACAAGGAGGGCGTCATCGACGTCAACAAGCTCCACAGCAAGAACAAGCCCAGCCCGTGGCACGGCTGGAAGGTGAAAGGCATGCCGGTTTGCACGATCGTGCGCGGCCACGTGCAGATGCGCGACGGCGAAGTGGTCGGGAAGCCCATCGGCCAGCTGGTGCGCCCGAACCCGTCATAAAAACAATTTTGAGTTTTAAATTTTTAGTTTTTAATTGAAAATTCATCATTCACAATTCAAAATTTAAAGATGAGACGTCCTGAACCGTTAGAAATATTCCAGCCGGCATCGATCAGAGAGGCCAGCGCGATCGTGAAAGAGAAAGGGCCGGGAGGGCGTTTCCTCGCCGGCGGGACCGATCTCGTCATCGCGATGAAAGAAAAGGGACTGTCGCCGAAATACGTGGTCGATCTCAAGAGGGTGCCGAATCTCTCGGGCATCTGCGAGGAAGCGGACGGCAGCCTCACCATCGGCGCCCTCACCACCATGCGGGAGGTCGAGACCTCGCCCGCGGTCTGCAAGCGTTTTCCCTTCCTGGCGCAGAGCGCCGCCGAAGTCGGCTCCATACAGATCCGCAACCGCGCCACGATCGGCGGCAATATGGCCAACGCCACGCCCTCCGCGGACGTAGCGCCGGCGCTTTTGGCGCTCGAGGCCGGGGTAAAAATCGCCGGCGCCGCCGGCGAGCGCACCCTCAACCTGGGAGAGTTTTTCCGCGGGCCGGGACAGACCGCGATGCTCCCCGAGGAGATCCTTACGGCCATCGTCATTCCCGCGGCCCACCCGAATCTCGTCGGCGAATACATCAAATTCTCCCCGCGCGAGATGATGGACCTGGCCTACGTCGGGGTGGCGGTTGCCCTGGTGCTGGACGGAAAGAAACGGTGCGATGCCGCGCGCATCGCCCTCGGGGCCGTCTCCCCGACTCCCATGCGCGCGCCCAAGGCGGAGGCGGTGATCGAAAAGCAGATCCTCACGGAGGAGCTGGCGCAGAGGGCCGGAGACGAGGCCGCCAGAGAATGCAAGCCCATAAGCGACGTGCGCTCCTCCGCCGAATACCGCAGGGCCATGGTCGGCGCCATGACCAAACGCGCGCTGCTCAACGCGGCCGAGCGGCCCGGCCCGGTCGCGTGGACGGAGAGAAGGGAGAGAAGATACTAAGAAGGCAATAGGTAGTAGAAAGAAAACGAAGAGGTCCGATAAACCATGACGAAGAAAATTCAAATCACGCTGAACGGTAAGAAGACGAGCGTCGAGGTTCAGGCGCACCGTCTGCTGCTCGATCTGCTGCGCGATGAGATCGGGCTCACCGGGACCAAGGAAGGCTGCGGCACCGGCGATTGCGGCGCCTGCACCGTCTTGCTCAACGGCAAGCCGGTCAATTCGTGCCTGATTCTATCCGGCGAGCTCGACGGCGCGGAGATCGTCACCATCGAGGGGCTGAAGATCGGACCGGAGCTCCATCCGGTTCAAAAGGCCTTTATTCAGGACGGCGGCGCCCAGTGCGGCTACTGCACTCCCGGAATGCTGATGATGTCCAAGGCGCTGCTCGAGGAAAATCCCAACCCGACCGAGGAGGATATCCGCTTCGCCTTGTCGGGCAATCTCTGCCGCTGCACCGGCTACGCGAAGATCGTCCAGGCGGTGCAGGACGCCGCGGTCGAATTAAGAAGGATGAAGACGGAGGGATGAAAGCGGGTTCGTGGACTCGCCTCGCGCGCCCAAAGCAATAGGGCCGCTCGGGAGGCTGCTTCGCGCGCCCAAAGCAATAGGCCAGTGGGTTCTTTGAACCGTTTACGTTCG
>MGSR01000064.1:0-6036 GCA_001798565.1 Deltaproteobacteria bacterium RIFCSPLOWO2_12_FULL_60_16 | reverse complement strand
GGTCTATCGGCCGCAGCCGAGAGCGCGTTCCCCGAGGGAGCTATTGCATCGATCTTGAGAGACGCCTTCGGCGGCGAGCGACGCTCCAGGATAGGAGTACGAAATGGAACAACTAACAATCGTCGGCAAGCCGGTCACGCGGGTCGATGCCGAGGAAAAAGTAACCGGGGAGGCGGTCTATGGCTATGACCTGGTGCTCCCGAAGATGCTGTACGGGAAGACCGTCTTCAGCGCCAGGCCCCACGCCAAGATCACACGGATCAACACCGAAAAGGCCAGGAGATATCCCGGCGTCGTGGCGGTAATCACCGGCGCCGACGCACCGTGGACGCACGGCGAGTCGATCAAAGACAAGCCCTTTCTCGCTCAGGGCAAGGTCCGCTACATCGGCGAGCCGGTGGCCGCGGTGGCCGCTGAAGACGAGGACGCCGCCCAGGCCGCCGCGGCGCTGGTCGAGGTCGAGTACGAGGATCTGCCTGCCTACTTCTCCCCGGAAGATGCGTGCAAGCCCGGCGCCGTCGCCATCCACGAGGATTTTGCCGGCTATCGCAAGGCGGACTTCATCGTCAGCGGCCCCATGCCCAATGTCTGCGAGCACTTCAAGCTCAGGACCGGCGACGTGGAGCGCGGCTGGAAAGAGGCGGACCTGGTATTGGCGGAGCGCTATTCCGTGCCCACGATCCAGCATGCCGCAATGGAGCCCCATTCGGCCCATGCCCAGGTCGACCCGGAAAGCGGCCGGGTGACCATCTGGGTCGCCAACGACGCCCCGTTTCGCGCCCTGCATGAGATCGCTGAAGCGCTGGGCGTGGCCAATGAAAAAATCCGTCTCATCAACCCGCTCCAGGGCGGCGGCTTCGGCTCCAAGGGCGGGCTCAAGGTGGAGCCCATCGCCGTTGCGCTCGCCTACCACACCAAAGGCAGACCGGTGCGGGTCAAGTTCAACCGCCAGGAAACCTTTATCTCGACGCTCGTGCGCCACGAGTGCATCGTTGAGATCAAGAGCGGCGTAAAGAAGGACGGCACGCTGGTCGCCCGGCAGATGGCCCTTTACTGGGGCGGCGGCGCTTATGCGGAAAAAAGCCCGACGGTTTGCATCAGGGGAAGCCTGCCCGCCCCCGGACCCTACCGCATCCCGCATGTGAAGGTGGACGGCTACGCGGTCTACACCAACAAGCCGGTATCCGGCGCCTTCCGCGGCTACGGCATCCCCCAGGGGGCGTGGGCGTGCGAGCAGCACATGGACGAGATCGCCAAGCGGCTGGGAATGGACGCGGTCGACCTGCGCCTGAAAAACATCTTCGTAGACGGCGACCTCGCCTATTGGGGAGAGCAGCTGCACAGCGTGGGATTGAAAGAGACCCTGATCAAGGCGACGCAGGCGATCGAATGGGGAAAGAAGCAGCCGGGCGCCAGGCCGACGGTCAAGCGAGGCAAAGGCTTCGCCTGCATCTCCAAGCCCACGCGCACGCCCACCATGTCGCGGGCCGGGGTCCTGGTCAACGGCAAGGGCGAGATCTCGGTTCTGGCGGGGACCGTGGAGATCGGCCAGGGCTGCTCGACGATCCTCTCCCAGGTGGCGGCCGAAGAGCTCAAGGTGCCGCTCGAAAGAATTCGCATGGCGCCATTGGACACCGATGTGATTCCGTTCGACGCCTCGACGACGTCGAGCCGGAGCACCTACCATATGGGCAACGCCGTGCGGCGCGCCGCCATCGACGTCCGGGAAAAGCTCGCGGAGATGGCGTGCCCCATGCTCGAAGCAAAAAAACCGGACCTGGCCTTCGCCGACGGCAAGGTCTTTCTCAAGGATCAGCCGCAGATGGCCCTTCCTATAGGCGAGGTGGTGCGGCGGAAACTCGGCAACGAGGGAATCGTGAGGGGAGATGGTTCTTATACCTACGAGATCGGAAAAGACCTTGATTTAGAGACCGGCCACAGCGACCACGCCTCGGCCTTTTACATGTACGCCACCCAGGCGGCCGAGGTGGAGGTGGACGAGGAAACCGGACGGGTGCGGCTGCTGCGCATGGCCGCGGCACACGACGTCGGCATGGCGATCAACCCGCTCAACTGCGCCGGCCAGATAGAGGGCGGGCTGGCCATGGGAATCGGCTCCGCTCTGCACGAGCATCTGGTCGTCGACGACCAGGGCAGGGTGCGAAACCCGTCTTTCCTGGACTACCACCTGGCGACCTCTCTGGATGTGCCGAAATTGATCCCGATCATCGTCGAGTGCGCGGAGCCTGAGGGGCCCTACGGCGCCAAGGGATTGGGCGAGCCCGGTCTGGCCCCTACCCCTGCGGCCATCGGCAATGCCGTGGCCGACGCTCTCGGAATGAGGATCTATGACCTGCCGTTGAGCCCGGAGCGGGTTTACTGGGAGATTCAGCAGAAGAAGAAAAAGACAGCCGCCTAGAATAGAGAACCGTCGAAGATCCGCACGCCCGTCATCCGCTCGATATAACGGCCGAAGCGATACTTCATCTCCGGCCCATCCATCGGCGGCTCCTCGAGCTTTTTTCCAACCGGCTCCACCTCAAGCACCGTAAAGACGTGGCCTGGCTGCGCTACCGCGCTTGCGAAATCCCGCTGGAGGGCATCCAGCGAATCGATGCGGTAGACCCGCTCTATTCCCATGGCCCGCGCCATCGAAGCGTAGTCGTTGGCGGAGGCGTTGGGGAGCCGCGCCTCATAGGTCGAGCCGTAGCAACGGTTCGAGACCAAAAAATGCTTGAGGTTCGGGAGATTCATCTGGCGCTCCACCATGAGCATGCCCGGATTCATGCAAAAGGCCCCGTCGCCGCTGAAAACCCACACAGGGGTCCGCGGCACGCCGAGCGCGATGCCCGCGCCGAACATCGAGGCGAGGCTCATCGACGCCTCGAGATAAAATGCCCGCTCGCTGTCGCGCGTCACCTCCCACCACATCTCGGAGCAGTTTCCCGCCGAGAGGATCACCAGCTCGCTCTTCCACCGGCCGGCGATATATTCGAAGCATTCCCTAAGCTTCATAGCCTTTCACTGCTCTCCCCTCAGGACTCCGCGCGTAAACCCTACTACGACGGGACGGCTGATCACCCGAGAATGAGCGTAAGCTGTGGAGATGACCGATACTTTCTCCGGGCTGTCCACGATCGTGCAGGGCATGCTGATCGAATCCATGAGCGGCTTAAGATAGAGCCCGTTGGAGACATGATACTTGGCGCGGTCGCCGAGGCCGCCGCGCAGCGTGACCAAAAGCAGCAGCGGGATCTGGTAGGTGTAGTTGATTTTCGTCAGGGCATAGACGCAGGTCATAAAGCCCGAAGCGCCCATCAGGGCGAGAGCGCCGGTGCCGCTGAAGAAGGCGCCGGAGCAGAGGCCGATCGCCGATTCCTCGCGATTCACCGGGACGTGGGTGAATCTCCGATCTTTGTCGAAGGCCTCGATCAGCTCGGAGATCCAGGTATCCGGCAGGCTCGCCACCAGCTTGACCCCGCACTTCGCCGCCTCTTCGACGATTCGAGCTGTGACGTTGGAGACTGAAGCCATTTTATCTGTTGACTTAGGCGCCGAAAATTTCAGCGAATCGCTTCTTGATCTCGGCATTTCTCTTCTCGAGATCCAAAGCATCCACAGTCAGGGCCTTCAAATCTTTGAGCTGGGGCTTATCTTTCGGATATGTCACCTCCGGGTGCCCCGTGTAGATCCCCAGTGAATCCGCCAGGACCTGCTGCACCTCCCTGGTAAACAGGAAATCCGTGAATAGCTTGGCGGCGTTAGGACGAAGTGCATTTTTGGCAATGGCCGTGGGCGAGATAACCAGGGGGATCCCCTCCTTCGGGTAGACGACCCTGACAGGATTTCCTTCCTTGAAACTCTTATAGAAGATGTATTCCGTTCCATTGGCCGCAACCGGCCTCTCTCCTGATGCCACGACACTGGCCGTGTCATCGGCGGATTGGACCAGGTGCAGCTTGTTTTTGGCCAACTCCTTAAAGTAGTCCCAGTCGTAGAGATGCAAGAGGGCCAGGACGTGGGTCATGATAATTCCGCTATAGCCGGGATGGGCCGTGACAATTTTTCCCCGCCACTTCGGGTCGAGAAGATCTTTCCAGGTTTTCGGCGCGTCTCTATCCGCGACCAGGCGGGAGTTGTATGCAATGGTGGAGAGCGTGGCTCTCATGGAGTAGTGGAATCCCTCGCTATCTTTGAAACCGGCCGGAAACCGCTCTACCCCCCTGGGGGTATACTTCATCAACAAGCCCTTACTTTTGAAAAGCACGAAGTGACCGCCGTCGGAAGTGTGAATCACGTCGGCGTTCTTTATTCCCGCCGAGACCTCCTGCATAAATCTCGTCAGAACCCTCTGCGAACCTGAGCGATGGACCTCGACATCTATTCCTCCATACTGAGTCTTAAATATCTGGGCCAACTTGGAGGACGTCGGCAAGTCCAAGGAGGTATACCAGACAACCTTGCCCTCTTTTCTGGCTGCTTGAATCAGGGCTTCATCCTGCGCCAAGGAATAGGGCGCGTAGCCCAAGGAAACGACCAGGACGCCCAAACAGAGTGTTTTCCTCATTTTTCGCTCCTCCTTTCTTCAACCTTCCCTTGCGACGCGAAAATACATCTCGGCCAGCGCGGGCTCCAAGGCCCGGGAGGCCGCGATCTCTTTTTGAATTCCCGGGCTCAATCTTTTCAGCGATGCCGCGGCCAATCCCAAAACCTCTTCGTCGCGCATTTTCGTGAGCCTCCCGCTTTCCACCACCACCTCTCCATCTACGATCACCGTGTCCACGGAACTCCCGTTCTCGCACAGGGCGAGCTGGTTGAGGGCGTTGTTCAGGGGGGTAAAGGCAGACGTGTCCGAACGGAGCAGGACAAGATCCGCGAGTTTTCCGGGGGCAAGCATCCCGGCCTCCAGCCCCAAGGCCCTCGCCCCTTCCCGCGTCGCCATGCCGAGCGTCTGCAGCGGCGTGGTCCACTTTTTGAAATCGACCGAATGGGGATTGTGAATCAGGGTCGCCAGCCGAATGGCGTCGAACATGTTCTGGCCGTCGTTGGAGGTCGCGCCGTCTGTCCCCAGAGCCACGTGAACCCCCGCGGCCAGGAACTGGGGGATCGGGGCAAGGCCGCTGCCGAGCCTTAGATTGCTGGCGGGATTATGCACCGCCGTGGCGCCGCTCCCGGCGAAAAGCTCGACATCGCCCTCTTCAATCCAAATGGAGTGAGCCAGAGAGAGGTTCGGCCCAAGCACGCCGATGGACTCCAAATGCCGGAGCAGCGAAGTCCCGTAAAGTCTCCGGCCCATGACCCTCTGGGATTTCGTCTCGGCGAGGTGCGTGTGGAGAGGGAGCTTTCTTCCCCGCGAAATCTCCGCCGCCCCTTTGAGAAGCTCGTCCGTGCAGCGCTGGACCCCGGAGGGGCCGGGACAACAGATCGTCCTTTTCTCGGGATCATGATACTCGGAGATGAACGACTCGCATTCCTCCAGCCAGGCGCGGCTCTCCCGGGTCTCGCTCCGGCTCATGCGCTGGATATCGGGCAGAAGCCCCGCCGCCGGCTTCTCCAGCGGCACCGTCTCCTCGAGGCTCTTGTCTGAGATTGTGAGCGCGACGACATGGCGGAGCCCGATATCGCGCATGGCGCGGATCGCCTCTCCCGCACCCATGAAGGGAACGGCCTGGTTGCCGAAGAAATGGTCCAGCACCGTCGTCGCGCCCGTCTTCAACATCTCCATGGCGCCGAGAAGCGCGCTCGCGTAGAAATCGTCCCCGGTCATCGGCCTCAGCGCGGCGCGCCAGTAAATACGCCAGATCTCCAGAGGGCTCGCGGCAAAGAGCCCGCGGAAGAGATTGGCCGGCGAGTGGCAATGGGCATTGACGAGGCCCGGGATCGCGATGAAGCGGCTGCCGTCGATCACCCGGTCAAAAGGCCCGGACGGCACCCTACCTGCCGGTCCCACGTAACTCAGCCGCTTGCCCTCGATGACGAGCGTCCCGTCCTCAATGACCTCATCCTGGTCGTTCATGGTCACCAGTAAGAGATTAT
>MGSR01000063.1 GCA_001798565.1 Deltaproteobacteria bacterium RIFCSPLOWO2_12_FULL_60_16 | reverse complement strand
GGAAGTTGACCGCAATTCCGTGAGATTGAGAAAAATTTTGCAATTTGCATTTTAACATTTGCATTTTTCGTTGCCGCCCTCACTTCTCCTCCAGATCGAACAGCTTCTTCAGCGCGGCGATATATAAGGCCTCGTCCCGGTCCTCAGGCTGCTGTTTTAAGCGCGTGATCGGCGCGTGCAGTATCTTGCTCACCATGGCGGAGGTCATATCCTCCAACGCCTGCCTCTCCTTTTCCGAAAGCCCTTTGAGACTCGTGGCCAGAGACTTCTCCAGCTCCCCGCGCCGGATCTCCTCCACTTTTTGGCGCAGCGCCACGATGGTCGGCACCTGATCCAGCGAGTCCAGCCAGCGCAGAAACCCGCCCACCTCCTCCTCCACGATCTCCTCGGCCTTTTGCGCCTCGTTGGATCTCTCCTGCAGGTTCTGCTCCGCAACCCCTTTAAGGTCGTCGATGTTATAGAGGTAGACGTTGTCGAGTCCGTTGATTCGCGGATCGAAGTTGCGCCGCTCACCCAGGTCGATAAAGAACATGGCCTTCTGTTTTCTCTCCTTCAACACCTTCTCGACGGTCTCGCGCTGGAGAAGAACCTCGGACGACGATGTGCAGCCGACAACCAGATCGGCCATCGTAAGGTAGCGGTGGAAATCCTCAAAGCGGACCGGGGTGCCGCGAAATTGATCCGCCAATTCCACGGCCCGCTCGAAGGTGCGGTTGGTCACCATCAGACTGCTGACGCCGACCCGTTGGAGATGGCGGGCCACGAGATCGCCCATTTCTCCCGCCCCGATAAGCATAACGCCCTTGTCGTCGAGCCGTTCGAATATTTGCTCGGCCAGATCCACGGCCACCGAGCTGACCGAGACGGCCCCGCTGCCGATACCGGTCTCGGTACGGACCCTCTTGGCGACCGAGAAGGAGCGGTGAAAAAGCCTATGGAGAATCGCGCCGACCGTGCCCGCTTCGTGCGCGGCGACATAGTATTCCTTCAACTGCCCCAATACCTGGGGCTCCCCCAGCACCATCGAATCCAGGCTCGCGGCCACACGAAACAGATGCCGCACCGCCGCATCGCCCGAGTACTCGTAGAGATGCCCCTCCAGCCCGCTGTCGCCTTTGACCGATTCCTGCGCCGCGAGAAAATTCCTGATTTCCGCAAACGCCGCCTGCTCGCGCGCCGAGGCGGCGACTACTTCTACTCGATTGCAGGTCGAGAGAATGACGCCCTCTTCCACGGAGGGAAGAGAATGCAGGCGCCGGAGCGATTCCGTCAACCCGGTTCGGTCGAAGGCAACCCTTTCCCGCACCTCCACTGGAGCGGTGTCGTGATTGAGGCCGACGATCAGAATCTTTTCCTCACGCATGGCCTACTCGAACGTGCCCCTGTGCCGGCTGGGAAAAACCGAGCCCCCCCAGAGGAAATAGCCCAGGACCACGGCAAAACCCACAATAGTGAGAAGCGCCACCTTTCTGCCCCGCCAACCGCCGGCAATGCGCGCCTGAAGCAAGGCGCCGTAAAGGAGCCATGTGATCGCTGAAGTGATCTGGCGCGGGTCCCAGGACCAGTAGTCGCCCCATTGAACTCGCGCCAGCAGACTTCCGGTAATGATACCCAATGTCATGAGGGGAAATCCCCATACCAGGAAGACATAGTTGAACCGGTCCAGCGCCTCCAGGGAAGGGAAACGCTTCTGCAGCACGGTCATCTTCTTGTTTTTCAGCTGGTGCTCTTGAAGCAGATACATAAGGCTCACCCCGGAAGCCAAGGCGAAGACGGAATTTCCCAAAAACGCCAGGGTGACGTGCACCGGAAGCCAGTAGCTCTTCAGCCCGGCGGGGAGTTCTCCGATGCCGGCGCCCGAGGCAAAAGCGCCGAGAGACATCAGGAAGGCCAGCGGGGCGATGAACGAGCCCAGAACGGTCAGGCGATACTTGAGCTGGACCAGAAGATAGACCGCCACCATAAGCCAGCTGTACAGAGAAAGCGCCTCGCGAAACTGGGCTGCCGTGGAGTACCCTCCCGGCTGGAAAAAATGGACTCCCAGCGCGGCGGTGTGCCCGAGGAAGCCTGCCAGGAGCAAAGACGTGGAGAGCCGGGAGAAGAAGTCCCGCAGCGACACCAGGTAGATGACGAAACTCCCCGTAGCCAGGAGATAGAAGAGCGCCGTGATCTTCAGCAGGGTGACATCCATCGTAAAAACCGCTACCAGCCGCCGGGGGCTCTGTTAAACGGCTTATTATAGCCTAACGCCCGCTGCGCTCAAGGCCGAGAGTTATTGGTATAGAAGATCAGCGTTTCGGGATCTTGAGGTGCTGACCGGCGGCAATGAGATGGGCGCTGGCGAGCCTGTTGGCCTGCTGAATTTCATGCACGGTGATTTGATAGGCTTTGGCTATTTGAGAGAGGGTCTCCCCGGGCGCCACCCGGTGGCGGGTCCAGGAGCCGCCGGTTTCGGCGACTGCAACCGGTTTGGGCGGCTTGCGAGGCGGATCGGTCAATCGCTGGTACGCGGCAAGAAACAGCTCGAGCTTCTCGGGGGGCATCTTGACCCGATACCCCTTCGGGATATCCCTAATCTTGGGGCTCAAGGCCGGATTCCACTCCAGGAACTGAGCGCGCTCTATATCTGTGGGCTTCAGCAGAGCGGCCAGCGACACGGCGCGCTTCACCTCCATCTCTTCCAGGGGGAAGGGCGGGTGATACTCGAGATTGGGAAAAAATTCCTCACTCCTCTTTGCCAGCTCCACTGCCGCAAGGAACTCCGCATAGAAGCTCTTGGAAGCGAATCCGAAGGAAGGACTTTCATAGCGGCGGATGATCTCCATGAGGTCCCTGGAGCCGACCGCTGCGATCGCCCGCAGGATCCCCTCTGTGCCGTGATTGTAGGCGGTAATCGCCAGCGGCCAGTTGCCCAGGGCTTGATGGTTTTGTTTCAAAAAGCGCGCCGCCGCTCTGGTCGATTCCAGCGGGTCTATCCTCTCGTCCAGCGACGGGCCGATGCGCAGGAACTTTCTCCCGGTCCTGGGCATGAACTGCCACATCCCCAAAGCTCCCGCTCTGGAGCGGGCGCGGATATCGAACGACGATTCCACCAACGGCAGGTAGGCAAGCTCCAGGGGCAGCCCCTCTTCGAGCAAGATCCGCTGCATCTGGTCCAGGTACCTGCGCGACAGTTTGAGGCCCGAGGCGAAGCGTTCCTTGACTCCCCGCTGCGACCGCACCCTTTTTTCATTTGCCGGAAGGCCCTGCTCTCGCCCTATCCTTTCCCGCTCTTTTTCGAGCCACCGCCGCGACGCGTTGTTCTCGCCTGCCTCCACCACCTGGTAAATTTTCATGGGCTGCAGAGGGTCATGAAAGATCAGCTCCGAGGCCCCATAGCGGGTAAACACGACTTTCCAGAACTCCACCGCCTCCTCCAGCCCCGGAAGCAACGGCAGCGGATTTTCATCGGCGCGGGCGGGCCCGCCTTCGAGAGGGGTAAAAAACGACGCCGCCAGGGAAAGAACCAGCGCGCCAAAGGTGCGTGAAAGAAAAGCCATAAGACGAGATAAAAATTGACGCATTGTAGCAAAAAAGCTATTCTCCTGTCAAAATTCTTCCGCACGGATGAAATTCAAGCCTCTCTCCCTCTTCCTCTCCCTGTGGGCGGGCGCCTCTTTGACGGCCTGCCTCCCCTCCCCCCGGCCCGATCGACCGCATGGCTATCTGGTCGTCGCTCTGGAGAGCCATCCCACTCATCTCGATCCTCGCTATGCCACGGACGCCGACTCCGTCCGCGTTTCGGCGCTGGTATTTAACTCGCTGCTGCGGCCCGACGCGCACTCGCGCTTCCAGCCGGAGCTTGCGGAAAGCTGGCAGTTGGTCGACTCGACCACCTACCTGTTTCGCCTGAGGAAAGACGTCACCTTCCACGACGGCAGACCCCTGACTGCGGCAGATGTGCGATACACCTACGAATCCGCGCTCGATCCGGCCGGCCGCTCGCCCTGGCGGGGCCCGCTGCAAACGGTCAAGGCGGTCGAGCCCGTCGGCGCCTATGGGATTCGCTTCCGCCTGCGGGCGCCCTATGCCGCCTTCCCGGAGAGCGCCACCCTGGGCATTGTCCCCGCGGGCGCCCCTGCCCCTGCAAGCGTAGGCCAGAACCGGCTGATCGGATCAGGGCCTTTCTCTGTCGAGGAGCTTGCGCCGGGCGAAAGAGTCGTTTTGAAAGCGAACCGCTCCTACTGGCAAGGCCGCCCCTCGCTTGCCGGGTTGGTCTTCAAGACCATCCCCGACGCCATTGTTCGCGCTCTCGAATTCAAGAAGGGCACAGTGGATTTTATCCAGAACGATATCGAGCCGGACATGCTGCCGTGGCTCAAAGGCAACACCGATGCCTCGGTAACGACGCGTCAAGGGAGCACCTTCCAGTACCTCGGCATGAACCTGGATCACCCGGTGTTAAAAATCCCCGAGGTGCGCCGGGCGATCGCGCACGCCATCGATCGCAAAGCGATCGTCCGCCACCTCTTGAAGGGGTTGGCCGCGCCCGCGACCGGCCTGCTCGCGCCTGAGCACTGGGCTTACGAGCCCTCTGTACCGGGTTTCCCGCACGATCCGGAACAGGCAAAGACATTGCTGGATAGCGCGGGCTTTCCGGACCCGGACGGCGACGGGCCGTTGCCCCGCTTCAAGCTCTCGTACAAGACGACGACTCCGGACCTGCGCCGGAGAATCGCCGAGGCTTTCAAGGAACAGCTCGGCCGGGTGGGAATCGAGCTGGAGGTGCGCACCTACGAATGGGGCACTTTTTACGGCGACATTCGCAAAGGAAACTTCCATCTCTATTCGCTCGCCTGGGTCGGCGCCATCGACCCGGACGTCTATTTCTCGCTTTTCCATTCGCAGAGCTTTCCGCCCCAGGGCAACAACCGGGGCCGCTATCGCAATGCCGAGCTCGACCGGCTGCTTGAATCGGGGAGGAGGCGTCTCGATCTCGAAGAGCGAAGGCGGATATACAGCCGGGTGCAAAAGACGCTCGCGCTCGAGCTCCCGATCATTCCCCTGTGGTGGGTAAAGAACGTGGTGGTGATGAAGCCCGGCATCGAAGGTTTTGTTCCTTATCCGGACGGCCACCTGATCTCGCTGAAAAAGGTCTCTCTCTCAACCGGCCGGTCATCGTGAAACGTTATCTGTCTCAGCGCCTGCTGCTGTTTTTTCCCACTCTGCTGGGCTCTCTCACGCTGGTCTTTTTCCTCGTCCATCTCATCCCCGGGGATCCGGTCGAGGTCATGCTGGGAGAGACCGTAAGCAGCGCGGACAAAGAAGGACTGCGCCGGGCTATGGGCCTGGATCTGCCCATCGGGACGCAGTACCTCCGTTTTCTCCGGGCCCTGGCCCAGGGCGATCTCGGCCGCTCTCTCTACCAGCAGGGCGGCGTCGCCGAGCTGGTTTTCAGCCGCCTCCCGGCGACGATCGAGCTTACTCTCAGCGCCATGGGAGTCGCGCTCCTCATCGCCTTTCCCTTGGGAATCCTCGCTGCGGTCAAGAAAAACCGCTGGGCGGACCGGGGCGCCCTGCTTTTTTCGCTACTGGGTCTCGCCATGCCCAATTTCTGGCTGGGTCCGCTTCTGATGATCGTTTTCTCTATCGGGCTGGGCTGGCTGCCGGTCAGCGGGCGAGGCGGGCCGCAACACCTCATCCTCCCCTCGTTCACGCTCGGCATGGTCATGGCCTCTATTCTGATCCGGATGATCCGCTCCAGCCTTCTGGAAGCCATCAACGAAGACTATATCCGCACCGCCCGCGCCAAGGGAGTGAGCGAGCGGAAAATCTGGCTGAAGCATGCGCTGCGCAATTCTCTTCTGCCTGTCATTACCATTTTGGGACTCCAGTTCGGCGCCCTGCTGGCGGGCTCTATCATTACCGAGACCATCTTCGCCTGGCCGGGGATCGGGCGTCTTACCATCCAGGCGATCCAGACCCGGGACTATCCGCTGGCTCAGGGGTGCATCCTGGTCATCTCCACGTCTTATCTCGTGGTGAACCTCTTGACCGACATTCTCTATCGCCTGGTGGATCCGCGGGTGAGCTATGGCGGATAATCTGTTGCTGCGCGCCGGCGTCATTATCCTCGCTGCGCTGCTCGGCCTGGCCGCGCTTGCGCCCCTGATCGCGCCCCACAGTCCGACCGAGCAGAAGCTGGAGCAGGACCTCCTCCCCTCCTCCGGAGAACACCTTTTGGGAACCGACAAACTGGGACGGGACATTCTGAGCCGGATTCTATACGGCGCCCGCATCTCGGCCCTGGTGGGGACAAGCACGGT
>MGSR01000062.1:6955-7446 GCA_001798565.1 Deltaproteobacteria bacterium RIFCSPLOWO2_12_FULL_60_16 | reverse complement strand
CGCAACCTTCGACGAACTGCTCAAAAAACTGCAGGAGAAGACATCCGCCCAGGGAGGCTAAGAGGGGCGTTGCTACCCCGGTGGGGTCTTTCTGCGCTTTTCTTTTCTCTCTCCTCGAAAGTCTGATTCCTTTGCACCCCTGGTCGGAGCGGGGCAGGCGGAGGTATGCTCGCTTGACCTCTACGGCCCTTCTATGGTCTATGTCAGGGAAGATTTCTTTTTTGAACTATGAAAGTTGCCGCGATCAAAGGCTTCTCTGATATCCTGCCAGGAGAGATCGAGAGCTTGCAGTTTGTCGAGGACAAGGCGCGAGAAGTATTCGCCCTGTACAACTTTTCCGAGATCCGTATTCCTATACTGGAAAAGACCGAGCTCTTCAGCCGCTCGCTAGGAGAGACGACGGATATCGTGGAAAAGGAGATGTATACGTTTGTGGATCGTGACACGATGGGCACCATGTTGCCACCTGGGCCGGACGCCATTCGTGGCTC
>MGSR01000062.1:6466-6899 GCA_001798565.1 Deltaproteobacteria bacterium RIFCSPLOWO2_12_FULL_60_16 | reverse complement strand
CTGAGATATACAAGATCGAGCCGGTGCGCAAGCTCTTCTATCTTGGCCCCATGTTCCGCCGGGAAAGACCGCAGAAGGGGAGGCTCCGGCAGTTTTACCAGATCGGCGCTGAGGTTTTGGGCCGCTCCGACCCATTCGCCGACGCGGAGCTGTTGTTGCTGCTGAGAGATTTCTTCGACCTGGTGAAGCTGGATGGCGCAGATCTGGAGCTCAACTCCCTGGGCTGCGTGCAGTGCCGCCCGCGTTACCGGGAGGAGCTTTTAGCGTTTTTGAAACAGCGGGAAAAAAAGCTCTGCGGCAACTGCCAGAGGCGCCTGGAGCGTAATCCGTTGCGCGCTCTCGACTGCAAGGAGGAGGAGTGCATCAGGCTTACGGCGGAGGCGCCTTCGATTCTCGGGTTTCTTTGCGACGCCTGCAAAACCCATTTCGACAC